>DATBYL010000062.1:0-28238 GCA_036513735.1 Candidatus Acidiferrales bacterium | reverse complement strand
CCCGCCACTTTGACTCCCGTATTGCGCAACGCGGCCAGCGAAAGCATTGTGTGATTAATCGTGCCGAGTGAACTTCGCGCCGCCAACAACACCGGCAATCCTAATTCGCACATCAAGTCCACCATCAACTCGCGCTCGTTCACCGGAACCAGAACTCCGCCGGCGCCTTCAACAATCAGCGGAGCATCACCCGCACTCGCAGGCAACTTTATTCTCGCCAGATCGATTCGCGCACCAGCTAGCCGCGCTGCCAGATGCGGTGAAACAGGCGGGGCAAATTTGTACGCCTCTGCGAAAATTTTCTCCGCCGGCAATTCCGCGAGCGCTTGAACCGTGGCGCTATCCGAATCCACTTCCGTTCCAGTCTGTATCGGCTTCCAGTACGAAGCATCCAGTGCGGCGCAAAGCAACGCCGAAAGAACTGTCTTTCCAACGCCGGTATCCGTTCCCGTAATAAAATATCTCTGCGCCATAAATTATTTCGCTCGCTCGCTGCTGACCGCGCCAACTACTTCCCGCGCGCCGGCCATCGCGTGCACAAATTTCGCAATCTCGGCATCCTTCAAATTGCAATTCAACGACAGCCTCAATCGCGCCGTTCCCTCCGCAACCGTTGGCGGACGTATCGCCCTCACCGCAAATCCTTCGCGCGCCAACTCCGCCGCAATTCGCATCGCAACATCGTTTTCGCCCAGCAAAACAGGCACGATTTGCGATGCGCTCTTTCCCACGTCCCATCCACTCGCACGCAACTCATCGCGCAGCCGCGCAGACATTGCACGCAATTGCGCCCGCTCCGCATCAGCGGCGCGGACCAACGCAAGCGCCGCGCGAATCTGCTCCGCGAAATACGGCGGTAGCGCAGTATTAAATAAAAATGTTCGCGCTCGATTAATTAAATATTTCTTCAGCGTCGCGCCGCCACAGACAAAAGCTCCCGCGCTGGCCAACGCCTTTCCGCACATATGCACCACGGCAAATATTTCGTTCACTAATCCAAGTTCAGCTACGCGGCCGCATCCTTCTGTGCCAAACACTCCTGTCGCGTGCGCTTCGTCCACGATCATCTCTGCGCCGTACCGTTTCGCGAGCATTGTCATCTCGCGCAGCAGAGCCAAATCTCCATCCATGCTAAAAACACTTTCCGTCACAACTAATTTCCGTCCCATCTGGCTAACGCGATCGTGCAACGCCAATTCCAGCGCCGCTAAATCGCAGTGCGGAAACACAACTTTTTCCGCGCCGGAAATCCTCGCGCCATCAATCAAACTCGCGTGATTCGACGCATCGGAAAAAATAATGTCGCCCCTCCCCAAAATGGCGCTCAGCAGGCCAACATTCGCCGCATATCCGGACGTAAAATAAAGCGCCGCATCAGTGCGTGCGAAATCCGCAAACTCTCGCTCCAACTCTTCCCACTCGCGCGCATTTCCCGCGAGTAAACGCGAACCCGTCGACCCAACTCGTTCGGCGCGCTCCACCGCGCCCATCACAGCAATGCGCAGCGCGGGACTCGTCGCCAAACCTAAATAATCATTTGAGCAGAAATTAATGCCGGCAGGAATTTCCAGTGTGCGTAGTTGCCCGCGCGATTCAATCTCGCGCAGTTCTTTTTCAAGCGAACGCGGCAGCGAGCTCGCGTCCTCATCCAACATGGGACTCCATCGGCCGCAGCCCCAATTCTTCCAATAGCAACGCGTCTTCATCCGCTCTGGGATTCGGCGTCGTCAATAATTTCTCTCCAACGAATATCGAATTCGCTCCCGCCATAAAACAAAGCACCACTGCCTCGCGTGACATTTGTTGCCGTCCCGCCGCCAGCCGCACCATCGATCGCGGCATCAAAATTCGCGCCGTCGCAATCATTCGCACCAGCACCAGCGGATCCAGAGGAGCTTGCTCGCTGAGCGGCGTTCCTTCCACGCGCACCAACATATTTATCGGCACGCTTTCCGGTTGCGGATTCAAACTCGCCAGTTGCTGCAACAATCCGAATCGATCGCCTTCCGATTCTCCCATTCCAACAATTCCGCCGCAGCAAACTGTTACTCCCGCTTTTCGCACTGCCGCCAAAGTTTTCAGCCGATCTTCATAAACGCGTGTCGTAATTATTTTTCCGTAGAATTCCGGTGACGTATCCAAATTGTGGTTGTACGCCGTCAGGCCCGCAGCGCCCAGTCGACGCGCCTGTTCTTCCGTCAACATTCCCAGCGTGCAGCAAACTTCCAATCCTTCCGCTGCAATTCCGCTCACCATCGTCAAAACATTTTCAAATTCCGCGCCTTCAGGAGCCTCCCGCCATGCGGCGCCCAAACAAAATCGCGTCACGCCTTCTGACTTCGCGCGCTTCGCCGACGCAATCACGAAATCCGGATCCATCAGCGTCTCGCGTTCCAGCCCCGTCGAATAATGCGCGCTCTGCGGACAGTACCCACAATCTTCCGGACATCCGCCGGTCTTAATCGAAAGCAGCCGGCACGTCTGCACCTGATCCGGCGCGTGAAAATTTCGATGGACCTGTTGCGCACGAAAAACCAGTTCCGGCATCGGCAGTGAATAAATTTCGCCGATTTCCGCCAGCGTCCAATCGTGCCGCACTTCCACCGCCACCGCCGCTGCGCCTTTACCCGTCATATCTGCCGACACCTCGCTCCTCATGACGTGCTGGATAGACTTCCATCATTAATATATGCCGCCGATTCTATCAGAATTGACTGCCACCTTTCGTCTCGGCCAGCGGCTCGCGTCGCACCCTATCATTAATATGACGTCGCGCTTGACCCGCGCGTCCAGCCAAGTTAGCCTCGGCCCAATTCACAGGAGCCAAACAAATGTCGCGCCATCACAAATTCGCGCTCACCGCAATCACAGTCACCGCCGCAATGATTTTTGTAGCACCGGCCCGTACTCAGCAGAATAATTTCACAGTCGGCACGGCCATCGCCATCCCCGGCCAAAAATCTACCGGCTTCATTGACGTTCCGGCCGGCGTCGACGCCGCCACTCACATCCCAGTCGTAATTTTTCGCGGCACAAAACCCGGCCCCACTCTCGCAATTGTCTCCGGCGCGCACGGCACCGAATACGCTTCCATCATCGCCGTCGAGCGTCTGATCGCCACGCTCGATGCCACAAAAATTTCCGGCACGGTAATTTTAATTCCGCTCGTCAACATTCCATCCTTCGAGCAAAAAGTTCCGCACGTAAATCCCATCGACAACAAGAGTATGAATCGTTTTTATCCCGGCAAAATGGACGGCACGCAAACGGATCGCGTCTCTTTCCTGATGACGCAGCAAGTCGTCGATAAATCCGATTATTTGATCGATCTCCACGGCGGTGATCTCGACGAAGATTTGCGCCCCTACAGCTACTGCACTATCTCCGGAAATGAAAAGGTCGATCGCATCACGCGCGATCTCACACTCGCCTTCGGGCTCGATCACATCATCATTCAAACTGATTTCCCGCGCGATCCCGCCGCCTCGCGATATCTCAGCAACACCGCACTCACTCGCGGAAAGCCGGCGGCCATCGCCGAAGCCGGACACGCCGGCACCGTCGAACCACAGGATGTCGACGCGCTCGTCTACGGCAGCGAAAATATTATGCGCTATTTGAAAATGCTCCCGGGTGACGCGCCGTTCGTCAAAAATCCGGTGTGGATTGAAAAAGTTGTCACCGTTTCCGGCGATCAAAACGGAATTTTTTATCCTGAAGTAAAACGCGGAACCTACGTCGCCGCCGGAATGAAAATCGGTTACGTCACCGACTACATCGGCAACATTGTGCAGGAAGCGCGCGCGCCCGTCGCTGGAGTTATCCTTTATATTTGCGCTGTTCCTACAATGACGAAAGGCGCCGCCATCGCCAATATCGGCACCATTGCCGCGAAGGAGCCGCAGTAAGAATTCGTCCTAGGGCGGAAAAACTTGAGCGAATCGGAACCAAAATTGAGAATCATTCCTGTAGCCGCAGTAATGGGAAATTTCCCGGAGGCACTGGAGCTAGCCGAGCACGCCAGTTCTGGTGCCTTCGCCGTCCCCGAACGGCTTTGGCGATTCTCTTCAAATACCGGTGACCAGTGGCAGATGATTAACGCGTTCTGGCGCGCGACCGCAAGAAAAAGAGCCAGCATTCTGCTTGCCTCGAATCCTGGACTTATCTCCGGTAGTAGTACCTACAGTATGGAATTGGATTATTTGCGCTCTCTTGGTTTTTTCGCCGACCCCACAGGAACCAGATTAGATTTCGGGCGTGGATTTTCACAGGAAGCAATCGCGGCGGCGAACTCTCCTCAGCGCTCCGGCGGGATACTTTCGTCGGTCGTCCGAAAATTGCTTCCGCAGTCATCGGCCCGCGCGCGTATGCACCACTGCCTTACGCCGTCCGGCTCTGATCCGAAATTGGAAGAGGCTGTTCGGGGAGAATTATCGTTTCTGTTTCAGGAGTTTTCTGCGGCCGTCATTTCCAATCACAAGTATCCGGCCGCTTGCGGAAATGCGGTGGTGGTAGTCTCCACAAATACAGTGGCTGTGCGTGTGGTGAGAGATCGAGACGAATTTCGACTCGATGTTGCTCCAGCGCATGCCCCGGCGGAATGGAAGCCACTCACGGCGGCCGCTGTCGCTGTGAGTGGCGACGCGCAGAACGCCGCTATTGATTGGTATACAAGTCTGCCGCGCGGCGCCAAACTGCTGCAAGATACTTGGGACCTGCTCAGCGCCGCATTTTCTCAGAAGCGTTACAGCGCTACCACAAATATTATTAAGCAGGTCGAGGATACGAAACGGAAGGAGTGGGTCTCAAGGTTTAGTCCGCCCGCGTCTGCTGATTAGGCCGACAATTCGTGAGAACAATTCGGCTTCGTGATAAACTCCGCGTCGCCAACAATTATGCGCAAACTAATTTTAATCGCCGCAGTCCTCAGCATCTGCGTCCCGGCATTCGCCGCTGACGAATACACTCTCTACGAATTGTTGCCGCCCGAAACGCACCAATTCGCCATCACCTACGACGTGACCGTCACGCGCGAGGGCGCCAAATATTTTTTCAATCCCATTCGCCCAGGTTCGACGGCCACAAAAGAACGCGTCGTCGAACGCGCGTCCGGAAAAGATCTTAAGTTTGAAACTGTAACCGGCAAGGACGCGAAACTCACCGGCGAAGTTCCCCCTCGCACGCCGGACGATGACCTTTTCCTGAAAGTCACGCTGCTCGGCCCTGTGCCGCACAACGGACAAACTCGCATTCGCATTTTCAAAACTTACACCGACGCGCCTTCCTACGATATTAAGAATGGCCTGCTCGTTTTCGATCGTCCGCTCGGCATCAAACGCAACACCGTCGTGCTTCCCGCGGGATGGGAACTAATCGGCAGCGCATCGCCGGCAATCGTCAACATCGATTCCGACGGCCGCACGCATCTCAGTTTCCTCAATGATCGCGACGATCAACTCCCCGTGAAAATCACCGCGCGGAGGCTTCCATGAATCTTCGCCGCCTCATCACAAGCGCGTCGCTCGCCGCGCTTCTTGTATTAAGCGTCGCAGCACAGTCTCAGTTCCATCGCGCCGAGCAGGATTTGGAAATCACGTACTGGTTGCAAGATCCCGGCACGCACCAATTTAAAATTTCGCACGATTTCACACTCACCCGCGTCGGACAAAAATACGCCCACAGTTTCGTCCGCGCAGGCAGCGCCGTAAATCCGGATTCAAAAATGTTTAATGCGGACACGGGACAAGAACTGAAGACTTACACCGTCACAGGAAAGTCAGTAAACGACCTGAAGTATTATCCGAATCCCACCGCGCCCGATTCAGTCGTCGTTCAGGGCGATCTCGATCATGCAATCGCTGAAGGCGAATCCGTTCGCATCCGCGTGGAAGAAACTTACACCGACCCAGTCGGCTACACGATGGACAAAGACGAATTAGTTTGGAAAAGAACTTTGGGCCGCCCGCTGAATCTCGTCACACTACCTGCAGGCTGGATGCTCACATCCCTAAATGTGCCGGCAATAATTTCGCTCGACGATCAAGGCCGCGTGCTGATGCGCTTCACCAATATTCGCAACGGCGATATTGACGTCACCATTCGCGCCAAGCGCCGGCCCGCTACAGCAAAACTAGCCGGTTCGTCGGAGAAATAATAAACAAAAAAGGCCCCTCACGGGAGAGGCCCTTTCAGCCGAACAAAAAAACAAATCGTCTCTACAGAAATCCTAAATTCTTCGTCGTAAAATTCGCCAGATTCGGAAAAATTCCCGCCAGATCCGCAGTCGGCACTCCAAACCACGAAGCCAGCGTCGCTCCGTATTGATCCAGCGCAGTCGTCGGAATCCATCGCCCGTTGCTTCCCACATCGTTCGGCCCGCCCAGCGTGAACACCGGCAGCGTCCCGAAAATATCTCCGCCCTGCACGGCGCCGCCCACCATCATTTGAATTCCGCCCCACGCGTGATCCGTGCCGCCATCCGTCGCCGGTTGATAAGTGCGGCTGAAGTCAGACATTGTGAACGTCGTCACATCCTGCTCAATGTTCAACTCGATAGTTGCGTTGTGAAATGCCTGCACTGCGGGACTCAGTTGCGCGAACAAACTCTGCTGCGTCGCAATTTGATTGCTGTGCGTATCGAATCCGCCGAGCGAACAGAAAAATATTTGCCGTTGCAGTCCCAGCGCCGACCGCACTTTCATAATCTGCGCCACCTGCAACAATTGCGCGCCCAGTCCCGTCGCCGGAAACACGGTCGCCAGCGGCGAAGAAGCAGCCAGCGCCGCCGAAAGTATTTTGCTGTCGGCCAGCGAATTCGTAGTGATCGAACTGGCCGCCTGAATCATCGAAACGCCCGTATCTAGCGTCAATAGTTGTTGCAGCGCGGCCAACCTCGCCGTGGATGGCGCCGTCGCGTCGAATCCCGTCAATCCCGGAGTCGTCCCCGGAATAATTGCGTAGGGCTGCGTCTGCTGCCCAGTGCAGAAAATTGCGCTTCCCGCCACCGATGTAATCGGAGGAAATGTTGCGCCGCCGTTCAGCAACGGCTGCACCGCGTCCGCCACTCGCCCCGCCCATCCCGTCGTCGGAAATCCATCCAGCTCTGATGTTTGCCACTGCGCCTGCTGATCCGCGTGCGAAAATAAATTTGTGGGAACGGTAAGACTGTTCGCCAAATATTGCGCCCGCGTGATCGGCTGCACCAGCGGCCCGACGTTCGCCAAAAATGCCAGCTTGCCTGAATTGTATAGCCCTTGTATCTCCGGCAAATTCGGATGCAATCCAAAAAGTGTCGACCCGTTCTGCGCGGTCTTCGCCGTAATCGGCAGCAGCGAAGCCTGCGTCAGCGCCAATCCTCCTCCGCCGCGAATCGTGTTGTAGTTCGCATATCCCGCCGTATCATTCGGCACTAACATGTTGTTCGCATCATTCCCGCCAAACAAGAATATGCACACCAGTGACTGAAATCCCGGCGTGCCCTGCGCCAGCGCGTTGATCAATCCAAAACTCCGGAAGCTTGACGCCACTCCCATCGCCGCCGCGGCGCAGCAACCTTTCCGGATAAAATCTCTTCGCGTATGTCGCATGGCCCCTCCTCAAATCAACTGCACCAAAGATATTCTTCTCGTCCCGCAATTCGATTTAATGCATCACCTGGTATTGCGACGACGAAGCAATTAAATAAATTGCCGTCTCCGCTTGCAGTGTCGCCTGATTCGTTCCGGCGGGCACTGCATTCACCGCCGCCAAAATATCCGCGCGATCCGTAGCGGACATCGTTCCGTGCAGCAATAGCGCATTCAGCGCGTCCACCATCGCTCCCGGATTGCTGCTAGCCATATTCGCGTATGTGCCGAAACTTACAGTCGTTCCCGCACCCAGCGAGCTGAACGCAAATGAATTCACAAAATTAATTCGCACCAACGCCGTGGCCGTGGTTTGCAAATCAAATTCCGGCCCCAGCATCGTCGTTCCCGGAATAATGTAGTTTGGTGGGAAGAAATTAAACACGCTTCCCGAACGCATCGGCGCCTGGCCCATGTTCGTCGCATAATTCACTGGCTGCGCGCCGTCCGTCGTCGCTCCGAACGCTCGCAACACATTCGCCACGTAAAGAATTGGCTCGCGCAAATGTCCGTCCGTCGCCACCGCCGTGGCCGGATTGTCTCCACGACGCGCTTCCGGATCGAGCAGTATCGCCGCGATTACCGCCTGCATGTCTCCGCGCTGTCCGCTTCCAATTCCCTGAAAAGTTCCGGACTCGAACACATTCGCCACGCGGCTGACGTACGCCGGACTCGGATTGCTCGTCACTAAATGTTGAATCAGCAGCCCGGAAACGAATGGCGGCAAGTTCGGATGATTGAAAATATTGTCGAGCGCGTCTTGCAAGTCCACAGTGCCCGTTTGTCCCGCCGGAAGAACTGTCCCCAGCAGCAACGTCTTCGATCCCAGGTCGTGATTGTTCTCGAATAATTCCATCGGCCCAAGAAAATATTGTGGATTGTGTTTCACCAGCGTTCCGCCCGGCTCCGTCGGATACGTCCAGCCGGTATAGGCATTCGCAAACGCAGTCACCTGCGCCTGCGTGTACGTCGGAATCGGGTTTCCATTCCCATCCAGTTGCAGCGTTCCGTCGTTATTCAATAAATAAAGTCCGAGCGTGAAAAGCTGCATCAATTCGCGCGAGTAATTCTCATTCGCGTGCGTTCCGTTCGTCGTGTTCGGCTTGTCGTTATCCACCATGTTCAAGTACAAGCCCATTGCCGGACTCAGCGTCACGTCCTGCATGATCGTTTCGTAATTTGTGAACGCATCCGCCGAGAGCGTTCGCAGATATGGCGCCATTCCTTGCGGTGGCACCGTAAAATTCGACGTGACAAATATTTCGCTCAGCGCAAACGCCACTCGCTGTCTCAGTTGATCCGGATTCGTCATCGCATTCGTAAAGAAAATCTGCGCCGTAGGCATGATGCTGGTCACGCCTGCCGCTGGATCCGGAAACGTGGACTGCGTCGCCGTAAATTGACTCGTCAAGAACGGCATGAATCCGCTCGCTTGCACCTGCGAAACCAGCGCAGGAGTTGGACCAAATGTGGATTGCTCCAAAAATCTCACCGCTGCCGCCGCGGTCACTGCCGTTGCAGCCGTTACCTGCACCGGCGCTGAAGTCGTGGATCCCGCCGATCCCGGATTCGGATTGTCCACAGTCACCGAAACTGTTCCCACCTGCGCGGTCGTCGCTGTTCCCGTCGCCGTCAATTGCGTGGATGAAACAAATGTCGTCGTCAGCGCCGCGCCGCCAAACATCACCTGCGCTCCGCTCACAAATTCGCTTCCCGTCACCGTCAACGAAAATGTTCCCACTGGAATTGACGCAGGACTCGCTCCCGAAACAACCGGCACAGGATTCATCAATGTTATCGGGCTGCTGCCGGACGAAGACGCGCTCGCAGCACTAACGGCTTCGACAGAAACCGAATTTGAAGTTGGCACAACGGCAGGAGCCGAATAATTTCCCGAACCATCAATCGTTCCTGTTGTCGAATTTCCGCCGGTGACGTTGTTCACTTGCCATGTCACCGCCGTGTTCGTCGTTCCCGTCACCATCGCTGTGAATGTTTGTGAACTTCCCGCGCGAATGTTCGCCGAACTTGGCGACACGACCACGCTGATCACCGGTGGCGGCGTCGTTCCCATTCCCGCTCCACCGCATCCACACACCAATATCACTGCGGCCAACGCGGCCGCTAATGCCCACGGCATTTTGCGATTCATAACGGCAACCCCCATCTGTTACACATACAACCCGCGCATCAAATATTAGTTCCGCGCCTCCGCAAACTTTTCGCGAAAATTTCTCCAGCCCTGTTCATTCGCTTCATCTATAGAAGGATTCCGCGTCCCAGTTTATGTAGGAAACACAACAGCCGCCCATTTCAACGCCCCCGTTTGCATTCCAGCACGCCCGCTTTCAATTTCTATTGTGTCCATGCACGCTCACAAACCAGAATAAAGGGTGGCCACATCCATCTTCGATAGGCCATCTGTAAACAGGAGTTCGAGCTGCGCCGATGAGCAATCTGCCGAAGTCAAACAGTAATTATTCGTCCAAGACCGCGAGCGACGTCGCGGAGCGCCGCACTTCCGAGCGTTTTCCATTTTCCGCCGTCACAGAAATTGTTGATAGTGCTTCCGCCACGCGCATCACGGCTCGCGTTTCTGACATCAGTCTCACCGGCTGCTACCTCGATGTCATAAATGTTTTTTCTCCCGGCACAAAAATTCAAATTAATATTCGCCACGGCAGTCTTCACTTTGAGGCGACTGGCACCGTCGTCTACTCGCTGTCCGGAATGGGCATGGGCATCACCTTCAATCCTGTCGGACCTGACATGGCATCCGTTCTCAAACGTTGGATCGCTCAGGTCAGAGGCGAAATCGCGCCCATCGAAGCCGCTCCCGAAGTGAATCGCGAAATTCAGAATTATCCGAAGGTCGAACGCCATGTGATCGGCCGCTTAATTGGCCTGATGATGCAAAAAAATATGCTCACCGCGTACGAAGGCACTGAACTTCTAAAAGAATTGCTTCTCAACGCTAAAGAATGAGGCTCTGGTGAAAAAGAAGAAGTTGGGCGAGGTTCTTCGCGAGCGCGGCCACATTTCGGCCGGCGACCTCTCCAGGATTGTCGCTGATCAACAGGGGAAAGTGATTCGTCTCGGCGAACTCATGCTCGAGCGCGCCCTCGTCACCAAAGAAGAACTTGCTTCCGCTCTCGAAGCCGTCACCGCTGTTCCCTACGTGAATTGCGCTGAAGTCACTCCCGATGCTGAAGTCTTGCATCTCATTCCGCGGCATCTTGCCGTTCGCGGATGCGTCTTCCCCATTCGCAGAGAAGGCAAAAAACTTGTCGTCGCCATGGCTGAACCGCAAAACCTCGGTCTCTCCGACGAACTAAAATTCACCAGTGGCGCGACTATTTCTCCGCGTCTTGGTTTCCGCGCGGAAATTTTCACAGCTATCGAAAAATTTTATGGCGGCAAAGTTTCCGCCGCCGAAGGCCTCACCTCGGAACCAGCTGCTGCCGCCGCCGAACCCGAATCCGCCGGGCCGGCCATGGAATTTGTTTCCACCAGCACGCGTCAAGCCAATAAAGACGCCATTCAGGAAGCGCAAGCCGAACTTGTTCGCCGTCACACTCCGGCCGTGCGCCTCACTTCGGAAGTCATCACCGCCGCCAGCGCCAAGCACGCCAGTGATATTCACATCGAGCCGCAAGTTGACGGCGTCATCGTCCGCATCCGCGTTGACGGTGTTCTCCGCGATCTTCAACGCGTGCCCGCTGCTCTCCAAAATTCCTTTATTTCGCGCATAAAAATTCTCGCTGATATGGACATCGCCGAGCGCCGCAATCCGCAGGACGGCCGCTTCCTGGTAAAAATGGGCACGCAACAAATCGACATGCGCGTTTCTTCCCTGCCCACGCAGTACGGCGAAAAAATTGTCATGCGGCTTCTGAATCCCGGCGAAACCGTTCGTGGATTTGCCGAACTGGGCTTGCCTCCCGCGGTCGAATCAACTTTGCTCACCGCTCTCGCGCAACCGCAGGGCATGATGCTCGTCACCGGTCCGACCGGTTCCGGCAAAAGCACCACTCTTTACGCCGCGCTGAATCATCTTCGGAAACCGGAAGTCAACATCGTCACTGTCGAAGATCCCGTCGAATATGTTTTGCCCGGCGTCAATCAAGTTCACGTCAACGTAAAAGCCGGACTCACTTTCGCGTCTTGCCTGCGTTCCATTTTGCGGCAGGATCCAAACGTCATCATGGTCGGCGAAATTCGCGACAAAGAAACCGCCGAAATCGCTATGAAGGCCGCGCAAACTGGCCACTTGGTTCTCTCCACCCTTCACACTAATGATTCCGTCGCCGCCGTCACTCGCCTGATTGATCTAGGCGTTCCGTCGTTCATGATTTCGTCTTCGATCAGCGCCATCATGGCGCAACGCCTCGTTCGGCGCCTGTGCACTTGCAAAGGCACGGAAGAACCAACCGTCGCCAATCTCGAGCGCATGGAACAGCTTGGCCAGGTCGATCCGGTGTCCACTATTTTTGTTCCTAAGGGCTGCGAACTCTGCGAACTTACCGGCTATCGCGGCCGCGTCGGCATCTACGAAATTCTTCCTTTCGACGAAACCATTCGCGATGCCGTTCGCACCGGCGTGCGAAATGAAGACATCCGCAATCACATGCGCGATATCGGCATGAAATTAATGCAAGAAGACGCGCTCGACAAAATTATTACCGGCATGACCAGCATCGAAGAAATTACCCGTGTCGTTCCGGTTCACACCGGCAGTTTCCCCGAATGCGCACAGTGCGGACGCAGAATTTCGCCCACATTTCAGTTCTGCCCTCACTGCGGAGTAAAGCGTAAAGGTTCAGCTTCGGCTGCGCCTCAGCCATCATCCCCCGCACGCGGGCGCTCAAACAAAGCGGCCCTGGAAGGAACTCTTAAATCGTGACCTCTCTCGCGAAAACCGCGTCGCCCGTTCCAACAAGAAAGTGGCCTCGCTACTCGAATCTGAAAGATCTCTCGCTCACTTACGAAGGACGCAGCGACGTCTTCCCCATTCGTCCGCCGGACATCAGCCCCACGGGAATGTTCATCAATACAGCCGCCGATTTTCCCGAAGGCGCAATCTTAAAAGTCAGTTTCCGTCTCGCGAAATCAAATTACGCAATTAACGTTCGCTGCGAAGTTCGCTATTGCCTCCCCGGAGTCGGCATCGGCGTTGAATTCATCGGTATGTCCACCGACGATCAAAAGGCCATCGCCAAAGAAACTCACACGCCCGGCCTGACTTTCAAACACGTGGGCGACGCGCCAAATAAAAAGCGCCACAGTTCAGCCAAAAAGAAATCGACTCCAAAAAAACAAAGCTCCCGCAAGAAACCAGCCCCGCGCCGCAAAAAACGCTAATCCAATTTCGTTATCGTAATTATCAACGGGACGCCACAATTGGCGTCCCGTTTTATTTTCGTATGGGCTCCGCCGTTGTTTCTCCTCTGTCTTTTCTCCGCGCCTCTGCGTCTCTGCGTTCAGGCACTTCGTTTTTGACTTTCTCCCTGACTCCTTGCCTCCCTGTTTCCCTGCCTCCATTTCTGTACAATACAATTCATGCCCAAACCAAAACACCCCCAAACCAAACTTCTCCTCCAAAACAATTCCGAAATCCAAGTCGATCACGACATCCACGAACTGATCCAAATCCTAAACACCCCCGGCTTAACCACAATAAATTCCTGCCAAAATGATCGCGGTACCAGTTACATCCAATTTCGCGGCAAACTCGCCAAGCCCTTCATGCACTCTCTCCTCGGCCAATGGCTAAACGAAAAACGCCACAAACCCCAATACCCCATCTCCTTCGCCAATCCCAAAAATCCCAAACACCCAAACAGTTTCCAAATCCGCTGGAATCCCGCCGATTACAATCTCGTAGTGCGATTCGCGCGCCTAGCGCTCGCGCGTTCTTTGTAGGGGCGCTGCTTGCTGTTTATCCTGAGCGAAGTCGAAAGCCGCCCTCGACGAACGCCTCATCCAGATCATCTAAGTACTTACGGCTTTTTGAAACGGCCGCGGACTGTCCAAACAATCTAATTCCGTCGTTGTCGTTCGGCCGTCCACTCTCCTGCTACTCCAGCGTCATCCACGAACGTTCCGGTTATCTTGTCCCCTGCCATTCTTCCGACAAAGAATGTCTTCAACCTCTTTCCGTCTGGCTCGGTTAGCCTCAAGTTAAACGCAATGAACTTCCCTTCCATGTGTCCGTAATCGATCGCTTCCTTCCGGCCATTCGCGCCAATTGAGTTGCCCTCGAGCCATTCAGAGTTCGGGCCGGAATAAGAAAATTCAAAACTTCTCTCCACATCGCCATGCGCGCTCTTCAATTGAGTTTTCCATTTCCCCAGGCCGACCCACGCGTAATCAATATTCATTTCCATCTTTCGCGCGTCGATCACCTGCACAATCGCCGTTGATTCAGGAAACACAACCACTACGTCCCTTGCTGCCATCGAATATCGGAACGTCACATGGAATGTGCCCGGCGTGTGGGCGACAAACTTCCAGGCTATCGCACTGTCTTCTGAAGCTTTTCGCAGCATCTCGGGCCCACTTTCAGCCTTCGCCTCCACCACCGATTCGCCATCAGTAGTAATCTGAACGAGCACGTCTCCTTCCACGCGCGCTTGTCTCGCAAGTTGTGGATAGACAGGCTCCACTCGATGCACGAACTTAGGCAGCACGTCTGAAGTTTCCCGCGCCGGCGTCCCAAAACCAGCGGCAACCAGCAATGGAAGTATCGCGATGATCCTAAGAATTCGCATCAATTGGTCCCTCCAGCTAACTTTCTTCCTCGGGGTGGTGAGTTGTCTTCTAAACAATCCTAACTCTATTCGAATGGTTTTCTACAGTTTCATCGTCATCTATTTAGTACTAAGTACCATAGTTTTCTTGACACCAACTATCCATCCGCGCTACTCTGAACCGCAGACTTGGAAGATCCGTTCAAGACAGTAATTTCCACACGGACCTCCCCACCTGCCGGGCCCCCAAAAATCGATTGTCATCAGAAGAGCGTGCAACAGAATCAAAACAAACGACTTGCATCCCGATCGACCTAAGTCCTTTGTTTTGATATTCATGACAAGATCGACCGACCTAACTCCTTTGTTTTCACACTGATGCTCAAAACAGGGGGAGGGGGTGGGGTAACCAAATGGTACTGGCGCAAGGGCGGTTTTGACGTTGCTCGTGTAGCGCCACCCTTGAGGGTGGCAGCTCCGGCTTCTAAATCAAACGTGTAACTCGGGTTCGCTGAACCCGGGGCCTTAATGGGCCAACACCCACGACGTCATTGGAATCGGAGGCTTACAACTAAGCTTTGAACTCTAGACAGGAGCTTACAACGACACCCCGCGCTTCCACGGAATGAAATCTTCCTGCGAGCCGAGTTCGGCTTTGGTGCGAGTCGTGCCGCTGGCCACGTCGATCACGAAATCGAGAATGGATTCACCCATTTGTTCGATGGTAGTATCACCGGAAATAATTGGCCCGGTGTTCACGTCAATAATGTCGGACATTTTCTGCAGCAGCGCGGTGTTGGTGGAAAGTTTTACAACCGGCGCGACGGGATTTCCGGTGGGCGTGCCAAGTCCGGTGGTGAAGAGCACGACGTTTGCGCCCGCGCCGACTTGCGCGGTCACGCATTCGACGTCATTCCCCGGAGTGCACTGAAGATTCAGCCCGGGCACGCTGGAATATTCTGGGTAGTCCAGCACGGCGGTTACAGGACTGGTGCCGCCCTTTTTCGCCGCGCCGGCGGACTTCATCGCGTCGGTGATCAGGCCATCGCGAATATTTCCGGGCGAAGGATTCATTTCAAATCCGGAGCGAACGGCTTTGGCGCGCGCGGCGTAGTCATGCATCAGTTTCACGAATCGATTGGATACATTTTCATTCACGCACCGATTGATCAATTCCTGTTCAACGCCGCAAAGTTCGGGAAACTCGGAAAGAATTCCGCGTCCGCCAAGCGCGGCAAGCATATCGGCGACGTGGCCGATCGCAGGATTCGCGGAGATGCCGGAAAATCCGTCGGAGCCGCCGCACTTCAGTCCGACGGTAAGTTTGGAAAGTGGAGCGGGCGCGCGCACGGCGGAATCGGCTTCGATGAGTCCGAGAAAAGTTTCGCGAATTGCATCCGCAATCATCGCCGCTTCTGACGCGCTCTGTTGCTGCTCGAAAATCAGCACGGGCTTTTTATTGTTCGGCGCACGAAGACGGATTTGTTCTTGAAGAATTGAAATTTGCGCGTTCTGGCAGCCCAAACTGAGAACGGTTGCTCCGGCAACGTTGGGATGATTGATATATCCAGCGAGAAGTCCGCAGAGATTATTGGCGTCTTCGCGCGTGCCGCCGCAGCCGCCTTCGTGCATCAGAAATTTTATGCCGTCAACATTTGGAAATAATTTTGGCGCGGCATTTTGTGAAGCAGCTTTTTGAAAAGTGTAATTTTTGATCGAGTCTTTTTTGCCGTCGTGATAAAGCTTCGCGAGTTCAGCAACTTGCCGGCGGAAAATCTGGGGAGCGGCGAAACCAAGCTCCTCCTCAAAAGCTTGTTTCAGCACGGCCAGATTGCGGTTTTCGCAGAAAACGAGCGGCAGTACGATCCAGAAATTGCGCGTGCCGACTTGTCCGTCGGCGCGATGATAGCCGTCGAAGGTGCGGTCCTTCCATTTGGAAACGTCGGGAGGATTCCATCTGTGCGGCTCGCGATGCGCATCGAATGTGGCTGCGTCATGTCGCATGTTGCGCGTGGAAATAATTTCTCCACGCTTGATTGGCACAACAGCTTTGCCGACCACGACGCCGTACATAAAAACGTGATCGCCAATGGAGAAATCCTTCGCGGCAAATTTATGTTTCGCGGGGACATCGGTGACGAGCGCGTAAGTTTCGCCGGATACGGAAACTTCTTCACCGGCATGTAAATCGGTGAGCGCGATAATTAAATTATCCCGCGGATCAAGTCTCACAACTTTGGTTTGCATGTGCGTTTCCTAATCCTATGTTATCGTCAACTCACTCGACACTGAATCTAAAGTCGACACAATATTTTAAGTCGTCACCAAATTTTTAAAAGGACGCAAATGGGACATCCGCTTCTGGATCTGAAAAATAAAACCGCCGTCGTTACTGGTGGAACCGGCGGCATTGGACTCGCGCTCTCCAAAGGTCTCGCCATCGCCGGAGCGAATGTGATTCCTACGGGACGCCGCGCAGATCTGGTGCGATCCGCCGCCGCCGAAATTGAAAAACTCGGCCGTCAATCGCTCGTCTGTCCAAGTGATGTGACCGACGCGGCAAGTCTGGAAAAACTTCTCGAAGCCGCGAACGCGAAATTCGGCAAAGTAGAAATCCTTGTGAACTGTGCCGGGCGAACCAAACGTACGCCCACGCTGGACGTTTCCGATGCCGAATGGAATACAATTCTCGAAACGAATCTCACCGGCACTCTGCGCGCCTGCCAGGTTTTTGGCCGGCAAATGATCGCGCAGAAATATGGGCGCATCGTGAATATCGCTTCGCTCTCGTCCTTCGTGGGACTTTTCGAGGTGGCCGCATATTCGGCCAGCAAAGCTGCCGTCGCATCGCTCACAAAATCGCTTGCTGTTGAGTGGGCCAAACATGGCGTTTGCGTGAATGCGATTGCTCCCGGAGTTTTCCGCACGGATTTGAATTCGGCGCTGTTGGACGGCACTGCGCGCGGAAAAGAATTTCTGATGCGCACGCCGATGGCGCGATTCGGTCAGACCGATGAGCTCGTTGGCGCCGCGATTTTTCTCGCGTCGGATTCCGCCAGTTTCGTGAACGGACATGTTCTCGCCGTGGACGGCGGATTCCTGGCCAGCGGCGTGAATCAGTAAATTAGACGCGCTTATTATCTCGGCAAATTCCGGACCCAAATTTTCCGCCGCGCAAGTGAGAACGCGAGAAAACATATTTACGCGCGGACAGATTGCGGCGCGGGAATTCCATTGGCGCGCGCAAGTTTTTCCCGGCCCAGCTTCACAAGCTCGACAAATTTTCGTGCCGCCTCGGTGATAATTTCCGGGCGCCCTTCTTTCAACGCTGACGCCTGCACCAATTCGCCGCCGACTCCGAGCGCCGCGCAACCGGCGAGAATAAAATCCACCGCGGTATTTAGATTCACGCCGCCAGTCGGAACAAGCGGAATCTGCGGCAACGGCCCGCGAAGCGCGTTGATATATTTTGGTCCGCCAACTTGTCCGCACGGAAAAACTTTTACGAAATCCGCGCCGGCACGCCATGCGGTGATTACTTCGGTGGGAGTAAGCGCGCCAGCCATAATCACGCTGCCGCGTTTTTTAGCAAGCTCAACAGTTTTTATATCGAGCCCCGGACTGACAATGAATTGTGCGCCTGCATCCAGACAGATCGCGGCTGTTTCCTCGTCGAGAACAGTTCCAGCTCCAACGAGGACGCTAGAGCCGCGAGTTTTCACCAGCTCCCGAATAATTTCCACCGCTCCGGGAACGGTCATGGTTATTTCCGCGATGGGAATTCCACCGCTACAAATTGCATCCACCGCATTCATTGCTTCCTTCGCGGAGGAAGCGCGCACTACAGGCACAACTCCAATTTCTATAATTCGGTTCTTTACACCTTCCGCGTTCATTCCTAAGAACCATCCTCACTTGCCCCGTGCTTCCATAGTATCAGTTCATTTCAACGTGCGATACGCGCGCCACTTCCCTTCATCAACTGGAAAACTTCTTTTGCCGTCGCCATGGTCGTGTCGCCCGGAGTCGTCATCGCCAACGCGCCGTGCGCCGCGCCGCAGTCCACCGACCACTGCGGATCCTTCCCTTCCAGGAAACCGTAAATTAATCCCGCGGCAAAAGAATCTCCGCCGCCGACGCGATCCAAAATTTCTAAATTTTCGCGATGGCGCGCTTCGTAAAATCGTCCATCACAATAACAGATGGCGCCCCAATCGTTAATCGTCGCAGTTTTTGCTTTGCGCAAAGTAGTAGCAACCACGCTGAACGGAAAGTCTTTCACAACGGCTTGGATCATCGTTTTGAAACCATCGACTTCAAAATTCGATAGGCTTTCGTCCATGCCGGGAATTTCATATCCGAGCGCCGCGGAAAAATCTTCTTCGTTACCGAGGACGACGTCAACAAATGGAGCGATGCGGCGATTCACAATCTGCGCCTGCTTTTTTCCGCCGAAGGAAGCCCAGAGCGAATCGCGATAATTTAAATCGTAGGAAGTGATGACGCCATTTCGCCGCGCGGATTGCATGGCTTCGATGGCAACATCCGGAACGGTTTCTGAAAGAGCGCAGAAAATTCCGCCAGTGTGAAACCAACGCGCACCCGAATTTGCATTTCCTTTTCCGAATATACTGTCCCAATCGATTTGGCCGGGCTTCAACTGCGAAACGGCGGTATGTCCACGATCCGAACATCCGACGGCGGCGCGAACGCCGAAGCCGCGCTCGGTAAAATTCAAACCATTGCGCACCGTGCGGCCAACTCCGTCATACGGAACCCAACGAATGAGAGATTGGTCGACGCCACCTTGATAAATTAAATCCTGAACTAGTCGACCGATGGGATTATCCGCAAACGCGGTAACAATCGCGGCGTCCATACCGAAGCAACGCTTCAATCCGCGCGCAACGTTATATTCTCCGCCGCCTTCGTAAACGTCGAAGCTGCGCGTGGTGAAAATGCGGCGCTCGCCGGGATCGAGACGCAACATCACCTCGCCAAGCGTAACGATATCCCAGCGGCATTCTTGTTTCGCTCTGATCTTCAGAGCCATTCGCTCACCTCGGTTAGATTAAGAAATCAATTTCGACTTAGAAATAAAATTCAACTGCGCGCTGCAAGTTCGCCCGGAATTACGAACGAACGGTTGCGAGCGCTGCCGGTTCCAATCTAGGAGCCAGCAATTGGATGCACAAAAGCGCCAGCAAATATGCAAATCCAGCCATGAATAGCGGAATTCGGTAGCTGCCCGTCCGCTGAAGCGCAACGCCGACGCCGCGCGCCATGATCATGCCGCCGATCGAGCCAACCATTCCGCCAATACCGGTAACGGAGCCGACCGCGCGATTCGGAAACATGTCTGAAGTGATCGTGAACAAGTTGGCGGAAAATCCCTGGTGCGCAGCAGCAGCAAGGCCGAACAGCCCGACCGCGGCCCACATGTTGCGCATCTGATTCGCGAAGATAATGGGCATCACGGCGACAGCGCAAATAAGCATCGCGGTTTTGCGGCCACGGTTGACCGTGGCGCCGCGTGAGATCAGAACTGATGAAAGCCATCCGCCGGTGATGCTGCCAACGTCGGAGATTAAATAAATAATCACGACCGGAATACCGACCTGCTGAAGCGTCAATCCAAAATGACGCTGTAGAAAACTTGGCGCCCAAAACAAATAGAGCCACCAGACTGGATCCGTTAAAAATTTGCCGGCAACGAAAGCCCACGTTTGACGATAGCGAATTAAACTTAGCCACGGAATTTTTTCCCGGCCTTCGATTGGATCGCTCTTGATGTGAGCGAGCTCTCCCGGCGAGACTCGCGGGTGTTCTTCCGGCTTCTGATAGAAAATCAACCACAGCGCAACCCAAATAAATCCAAGCGAACCGACGACGATAAACGCCCACTGCCATCCCCAACGATAAGTGATCAAAGGAACCACGAGCGGCCCGAGGATCGCGCCGATATTTGTGCCCGCATTGAAAATTCCGGTGGCCAGTGCGCGTTCTTTCCGCGGAAACCATTCGGCCACCGCTTTAATACTGGCGGGAAACATTCCGGCTTGACCGAGCCCCAAAGCTGCGGCGGCGAAAATAAAATGTCCGTAGGATTTGCCGAAGCCGTTGGACATCGAAGCGATGCTCCAGAACGTCATCGTCAACGCAAACGCTTTTCGCGTGCCGAGCTTATCGACCAGGCGGCCGACCAGCACCATGCCGACGGCGTAGAATGTTTGAAAAGTTAAAACGATATTGCTGTAGTCGATTTCGGTCCAATGAAAATCGCGCGAAAGAGTTTCTTTCAAAACGCTCAGGACCTGGCGGTCCATGTAACTTTTTGTGGTGGCGAAAAGAAGAAGTCCGCAGATGACCCAGCGGTAACGGCCAATGGCTTGAAGGGCGGCTCCAGTTGCGGACGTATTCGCCGTCGGGCTTAAGGCGTCCGGCGCGGAGTTCGCGGAATTCTTTTCTGGATCGAACATTCGGCGTCTCTGCCCGCGCTAGCAGGATGGTCCTGAAATAAAATTCGATCTGCGGCGGTCGCTCGCAGACATTTGCTTAGCGGCCAAACGCGCCGCCCATCGCGCTTACTTGTGGCTTGAAACCCAGCTCGGCGGAAAGCGCCGCCGCGGCCCTCATCACTGGCTTGGCGATAATTAAAACTCGCGCTTTGCTGACGCGAAATGCCGGACCGGAAACGCTGAGCGCCGCAACAGGCCTGCCGAGATAATCGCGCACCGCCGCGCCAACACAGCGCACACCGACTTCATTTTCCTCGTCATCAATTGCGAAACCACGTTCGCGAATAATTTTCAATTCGGCCAACAGCGCATCGGGAGTGGTGAGCGTATTTTTCGTAATCGATTTCAATCCGGAGCGGTTGATGATCACGTCCACTTCGGCGACGGGAAGTTCGGCGAGAATTGCTTTGCCGACGGCGGTGCAATACGCGGGCGCGCGGCGCCCGATACTGGACGACATGCGCACACTGCGCTGCGGCTCCATTTTTTCGATGTAGAGAACTTCGCCCTGATCGAAAAGACAAAAGTGCACGGTCTCCTCAGTTTCCTGAAGAACCATGTTCAGATGAGGCCGGGATTGTTCGCGGAGGTCGAGCGAGGCGATCGCCTTCGAGCCCAGTTCAAACAACCGCAAGCCTAAGCGGTAGCGTCCGGTGCTGGGACTTTTTTCCACAAAACGATTTTGTTCGAGAACAGTGAGCAAGCGATGGCCGGTGCTCTTGTGGAGTTTCAGTCCAGCGCAAACTTCCGCCAAAGAGCGGTCACCAGGACGTTCGCCTAAAAGCCGAAGAATAGAAAGTGCGCGATCCAGAACCTGGACCTTGTAGGGCGACGAGTCTGTCTTACGATGTGGCACGGAGGGCCACTATATGATACAAGGGGCACTCGCTGTCAAGTCCGATTCGCACGGGGCAGATTGACGGCTCGGAAAATAGACGAACGAGCTTGATTGTAACTCATTTCAAACGGAAGTTGAGACGATACCCGTGATTCCGAAAAATCGCCGTGAATTCCTGGAGAGATTTGCAGTGGGAGCAGTTGCACTGCCCGCCGGAATGGCCGCGGGCAACCCAATTTTCGCGGATTCAATTGGCGAGGAGACGCTGCAAGGCCAATCCGATATTCGCGTTCCCAAATATGTATTCGATGTTCGAGAATTTGGCGCGCGCGGGGACGGAAAAACGATTAGCACGCAAGCGATTCAAGCTGCAGTGGATGCCTGCGCGAAAGCGGGCGGCGGAAGAGTTGTGGTGCCGGCTGGAAAATTTCTGACCGGCCCGATCATGTTGAAAAGCAATATGGAATTTGAAGTGATGGCGGGCGGAACTTTGCAGGGTAGCCCAAATTTTGAAGATTATCCGACCATGCGCGGACGATGGGAAGGATTGGAACGAATTATTTACGCGTCGCTGCTGACTGGCGAAGGGCTGGAAAATATTTCGATCACCGGGCAAGGAACATTGGACGGACAGGGCGCGCTGTGGTGGGACGCGCACAGAAAAACTTTGGCGATGCGGCGTGACGCTGGGCTAGTAGATCGCGAGCCGGAAAATCCGGCGGGTTCGCCGCTGCGATGGCCGCGTCCGCGAATGATTTATCTTTCCAAGAGCAAAAATATTCTGGTGCGCGGACTGACGCTCATCAATTCCCCGTCGTGGAATATTCATCCGGTGCTGTGCGAGAACATGCGCATCGACGGAGTTTCGATTATTAATCCGAGCGATTCGCCGAACACGGACGGGATCGATCCGGACTCCTGTAAAAATGTGCGCATTTCAAATTGCTACATTACGACGGGCGATGACTGCATCATCATCAAGTCCGGCTACAAACATATTCCCGGAAAACCGTACGGGCCTTCGGAAAATATTGTGGTGACGAATTGTGTGTTTGGGACAGGGCATTGCGGAGTTGGCGTGGGCAGCGAAACGGCCGGCGGAGTGCGCAATGTTGTTATCAGCAATTGCATTTGCGACGGCACGACAAGCGGGCTGAGATTCAAGACGGCACGCAGCCGCGGCGAAGTGGTGGAAAATATTCGCGCAACGAATGTGGTGATGCGCGGAATCAAAGACGCGGCAATTTTCGTGGGAATGTTTTACGACAATGGAGACAAACTGCACGCGTTGCCGGTGAACGAATTTACGCCGACATTTCGCAATTTTCACTTCAGCGATATTGTGGTGGTCGGCGCAAAGTCTGCAATTTCCGTGGAAGGATTGCTGGAAAATCCGATGCAGACGCTGAGCGTGCGAGATATGGTGGCGTCATCCACGACTGGGGTTTCTATTTCTGGAGCGCGCGGAGTTTCATTTGAGAATTTGCAGATTAATCCGGATGGCGCATCGCCATTTTCATTTAAGGATGTGGAGGATTTGGAATTGGTACGCGCGCGAACTGGAAAAGCGAATGGCGATTTGCCGGTGATAACGATCGAGCGGGTGACGAATGCGGCGATTGAGTCGTGCACAGCTGCGGCCGGAAATGCAGCGTTGATCAAAGTCTCCGGACGCGAGAACAAGGACATTAGTTTGGCGCTGAATCGGCCGCCGAAGGGAGTGGCGGAAGTGATTTATGCGGATGGCGCTTCGGCGGACGCAGTGACGCGGAAAGCTTGAGCGCCGGCGTTGCGGGTGGAACTTTTTAGGAGGAGCGATTGAAGGCGCTTCAAAACTTGTCTGTGATTGCTCTTTCTTTGTTTTTATTTTTTGGCACGGGGAAACTTCGGTCCGTACCCGCTGAAACCGCCGCCGATGCGCTAAGCGCGCTGCAGCGCGCGTTTGAAAATCCTCCCGACGATTCCAAAATCATGGTGCGATGGTGGTGGTTTGGCCCTTCGGCTACGAAGCCAGAACTTGAGCGCGAAATGTTGGCGATGAAGGAAGGCGGCATCGGAGGATTTGAGGTGCAGCCGGTGTACCCGTTGGCGCTGGACGATCCTGCGCATGGATTCAAAAATTATCCGTACCTTTCCGACGATTTTCTGGAGGCGCTGAAGTTTACCGGCGAGAAGGCGCACGAACTTGGTTTGCGAATGGATTTGACGATTGGGAGCGGGTGGCCGTTTGGCGGGCCGCATGTGCCGATTACGCAGGCGGCGGGAAAATTGCGAATTGATATTGTGCCGGCGGATAAAGTTTCTGGGCGCGTGCCGATGCCGAATATTCCCGCTGGAGAAAAATTGCTGGCGGCGTTTGTTGCACCGGGGGATGTGAAGAATTTCGATGCGGCGAAGGCGACGGCTCTTCCTTCCCTTCCTAATGATGTCGTTGACGATGTGTACGTGCATTCGCAGCAGGATGGGCCGCATGTAGTTTTATTTTTCATTGCGAGCAGAACCGGAATGACGGTGAAACGGCCTGCAATTGGCGCGGAAGGATTTGTGCTGGATCATTACGACCGCGTGGCGATTGAAAATCACTTGAAGGTAGTCGGCGATACGATGTTGAACAAGCTAGATGCGAACATTCCCTACGCTGTATTTTGCGACAGCCTGGAAGTCTATGGCTCGGATTGGACCGGGGATTTTCTAGAGGAATTTCAGAAGCGGCGCGGATACGACTTGAAACGATATTTGCCGGCGCTGGTCGGAAACATCGGAGAAAAAACCGGCGCGATTCGGAATGATTGGGGAAAAACACTTAGCGAACTTTTTGAAGAACGTTTTCTGATGCCGACGGAATCGTGGGCAAAGGCACATCACACATTATTTCGCGCGCAACTTTATGGAATTCCTCCGGCGACACTTTCCAGTTACAGATTAATTGATTTGGGCGAAGGCGAAGGCGCACACTGGAAACAGTTTTCGCCGACTCGCTGGGCTTCGTCCGCGAACCATCTTTACGGGCGCGCAGTGACGTCTACAGAAACTTGGACGTGGCTACATTCACCGGCATTTCGCGCGACTCCTTTGGATATGAAAGCCGAAGCGGACGTGCAATTTCTGCAGGGCAGCAATCAGTTTGTTGGGCACGGATGGCCTTATTCGCCGCCGGAAGCGGGCTCGCCGGGTTGGGCGTTTTATGCGGCGTCAGTTTTGAATCAACACAATCCGTGGTGGCCGGCGATGCCGGACATTACAAAATATTTTCAGCGCGTGAGTTTCCTTTTACGTCAAGGACGTCCGGTGAATGATGTTGCGATTTACGTGCCGACGTCGGATGCGTACGCGCAATTTACGCCGGGAAAGGTTTCGATTCATCAATCCATGAATAATTTGCTGGGGCCGAATTTGATTCCGCAGATTTTGGAGTCGGGATACAACTTTGATTTTATTGATGATACGGCGATACAGAATCTTGGGAAGGTGGCGTATCACGCGCTGGCGGTGAACTCGAATCGGTACTCGATAATTATTTTGCCGGGAGTCGAGCGGATCCCGCTGGCGACTTTGCAAAAGCTGAAGGAATTCGCGGCGAAAGGCGGAGTGGTGATTGCGACGCGGAAAATGCCGTCGATGGCGCCGGGGCTAGCGGACGCCGAGAAGCAGACCGCGGAGATTCGGGCGATTACGAAGGAATTATTTGATGGACCATGTGCCCGAGTTTGTGTCCTGACGGACGAAAAGAAACAACTCGGCGCGATGTTAAATCGGTTGGAAAGGCCAGACGTGTCTTTCTATCCGCCGGCACCAGACATCGGTTTTGTGCACCGGAACGTTGCTGGCTGGGAAGTTTATTTCATCGTGAATACGAGTAACCGGCCAATTAAGACGCTTGCGAAATTTCGCAGAGACTTTGCCCTCGAACCAGCACAAGTAGAGGAATGGGATCCATACACTGGGGCGGTGCGAACTTCGAGGGACGATGCGGGACTCGTCGAGGAAAGCTCGCAGAGTACGGCGATCGAGCTTGAACCGTATGAATCACGCGTGTTGGTATTCACGGCACGCGAACAGTCTGCACGAGCTCAGGCTACCCGCACGTTGCCCGAACCAATGGATTGGAGCAACGGATGGAACGTTTCCTTTGGCGATTCGGGAAAACCGGTTCACATGGATCATTTGCGCTCGTGGACGGACGACGAAACGACAAAGTATTTTTCCGGGCGGGCAACTTATGTGAAGACGGTTTCGATTCCCGATAGAATGTTGAATCCTGCGCTGGAATATAAATTGGATTTTGGAGAAGGCACCGCCGTGGCGCAAACAAGCGGCGGCGGAAACGGAATGCGAGCGTGGATGGAAAGTCCGGTGCGAGAAGCGGCCGTTGTTTACGTGAATGGAAAACGCGCGGGGTCAGTGTGGCATCCGCCGTATTCTGTGGACGTGACGAAATATTTGCGCTCGGGACAAAATGAAATTCGCGTGGTCGTTGGAAATTCGGCGATCAATGAACTTGCTGGACGTCCGCTGCCGGATTACAAGTTGCTGAATTCACGATACGGCGAGCGCGCCACTCCGCAAGACATGAAAGATCTTCAGCCGCTGCCGTCCGGGATTTTGGGGCGCGTGCGCTTGATCGCTGAACAAGCGCAACGAATGATTCCCGCGAATTAATGCTCGTTGATTTTTCCGAAGTGCATATCCGCGAAATCTAAATACTGTTCCCAATCGTATTCGGTCACGTCATGCTTGCCGGTGCGAACGTGATAGCCGATTGTTTTCATGACGGGATGATTCACGGGCGGCCACTGATTCGTGCCGAGCGAATTCTTGCGCAGCAATTCGTATACAGGCCCGGCGCCGACGGCGCCAAGAAATTCTCCGCGTGGATCGGCGCCGGAATTATCTTCGGCGCTGGCAACGTATACGGGGCGCGGCGCAGCGAGCGAGAGAAGCATGTGTCCATCTACCGGAACTTTATCGTCATGATCGGTGTACTGATGGAAATTTCCGCAGAACCAATGTGGGAAGACAATATTCAGATGAGCGATCGGCTCTCCGAAACTCCTTCGATAAAGTGAAGCGCCGGCTTTGCCGGACTCATTTGAAATTACAATTGCGAAACGCGAATCCTGCGCTGCGGCCCAAAGAGCTGCGCGGCCGAGGCGTGAGTGACCCATGACGGCGATTTTCTTCGCCTCGATGTCATGATCTGTTTCAAGATAATCGGCGATGCGGCTCAGTCCCCAGGCCCACGTGCCTTCCGCACCCCATTCGTCCGGCGCAGGTTCAGTTTGGCCGGGCGCGAAAAATAATGGACGCACGCCGTGCGAAATTCCTCCGACGAAATCCGGTTCGATGTCGCCGTAATTCGCGGTGGCCAGAGCGTATCCACGGCTAATAATTTTTTCGACTTGCCACATGTGATCGGCCGAGCCGCGGGTTGTTTCGTCGGCGTGCTCGCGAAATGTCGGACTGCTCGGATTACCTCCTTGCGTGGAAAGCGCATCGGGCGCCCATATGGAATTCAAATCGATGCCGGGATCGGCGTTCACAGTTTGATTGCCGCCGAAATTTAGCGCAGCAAAAACTGGAACGGGCTTCGTTGCGTGCGTGGGAACATATATAAGGATGCGCATCGCGGGGCCAGCGGGCTTATTTGTGAAGTAGGCGGTGATTTGTTTTCGGATTGCTGTGCCGCCGAGAGCATTTTTGTCGACGGAAGTTACGACGAAGCGGACTGGAAGATGTTTGGCCGGCGTGCGGCCGAACACTTGCGTTTCAAATAGGTGGAGGATTTCTGGCCGGCGTTGGTTAAACCACGTGGCTGCATCGCGCACCGGCTTACCATTTTGAAGCACCAGCGGATCGGGCAGCGTGTAAGGAGCGACTTTGGTTTCGTCGGAGTTATAGACCCAAACTCTTGGTGCGGATTCCTGTGCGGAGACGCCGCTGAGTAAATTGTTGCCGAGGAAAGCGGCCGCGATCGCTGCGAGTGTGAAGCAAAATAATGTTCGGCGTTTCATTTCGTCACCAGTTTGCGGAAACGGACATAAGCTTCCTGCCAGTTGGCAGTATCCTTCGGCTCAAATTTCCGCGGAGAAAAAGACTCAGCAATGATTCCGCGCGCTTGATCGAGCGACGCAACCGCGCCGGTGCCTACCATTTGCATTACGAGATTTCCGAGGGCTGTGGCTTCGCTCGGGCCGGCCAAAACTTGCCGGCCGGTGGCGTTCGCTGCGAATTGATTCAGCATGTCATTCTGCGAGCCGCCGCCAACTATGCGGAGAATTTCAAATTTTGTTCCGGTAAGCGATTCGAGCAATTCCAAAACGTA
This sequence comes from Candidatus Acidiferrales bacterium, assembly GCA_036513735.1. Lineage (GTDB taxonomy): Bacteria > Acidobacteriota > Terriglobia > Acidiferrales > UBA7541 > DASTCZ01. The sequence goes on along the minus strand of DATBYL010000062.1, from coordinate 186 downwards.
ACGATATTTTAGTGCGAGACTTTCGAGCACGGTTCGCGTGAAGGCTCCTGCGCCTGACGGCGCGGGCTGGCCGGTCTTCGTGCAAAATGCGGCGATGGCGCGCGGCATGTCATCCGGCAAACTGAATGAAGGATCGTCGGGATCGACCAGATGCTGAAGCACAGGTTCAGCGGCGGCCATACCGAG
>DATBYL010000061.1:0-12751 GCA_036513735.1 Candidatus Acidiferrales bacterium | reverse complement strand
ACATTTGGCGCGCATGGAAGGCCGCTATCGCGGACTTCTGGAAGCGGCGCCGGACGCCATGGTCGTTGTCAATCAGAAGGGCGAGATCGTTCTTCTTAACGTGCAGGCCGAAAACCAATTTGGATATAGCCGCGATGAGCTGGTCGGCCAGCAGGTGAAAAATATTATTCCCGAAGGTTTCGCGGAACGCATCATCGCCGACGGAACCCGCACCGCCGCGGAGGCTCTGGCTCAACAAATCGGTACGGGCATTGAACTGTACGGCCGGCGCAAGAATGGCAGCGATTTCCCAATTGAAATAATGCTAAGCCCGCTCGAAAGCGTCGAAGGAATTTTGGTGACCGCTGCGATTCGCGATATCAGCGTGCGCAAAGAAGCCGAAAAAAAGCTGGCGCGCATGGAAGGCCGCTACCGCGGACTTCTCGAGGCCGCGCCGGACGCCATGGTCGTCGTAAATCAGCAGGGCGAAATCGTCCTGCTCAACGTGCAGGCCGAAAAACAATTCGGATACCGCCGCGATGAGCTCGTCGGCCAAAAAGTAAAAAATATTATTCCCGAAGGATTCGCGGAACGTCTGGTGGCAGACGAACTTCGCTCCGCTGAAGATGCGCTGGCGCAGCAAATCGGCACTGGAATCGAGCTGACCGGCCGCCGCAAAGACGGCAGCGATTTCCCAATTGAAATCATGCTCAGCCCGCTGGAAAGCAATGAAGGAATTCTCGTTACCGCCGCGATTCGCGATATCAGCGTGCGCAAACAGGCCGATAAACATTTGGCGCAGATGGAGGGCCGCTATCGCGGACTGCTGGAAGCCGCGCCCGACGCTATGGTGGTCGTCAATCGCAGAGGCGAGATCGTCCTGCTGAATGTTCAGGCGGAAAAACAGTTTGGCTATCACCGGGATGAGCTTGTCGGCCAAAAGATGAAGAACATTATTCCAGAAGGTTTCGCGGAGCGGCTGATCGCCGACGGTCTGCGCTCCGCAGAAGACGCGCTCGCGCAAAAAATCGGCACAGGAATCGAACTCAGCGGTCGCCGCAAGGACGGCACTGATTTTCCAATCGAGCTAATGCTCAGTCCGCTCGAAAGCGCCGAAGGAATTTTGGTCACCGCTGCGATTCGTGACATCACCACGCGCAAAACCGCCGAAACTCATCTTCTGCAAAAAGTCGAGGAACTGAATCGCTCCAACGAAGAATTGGGCCAGTTCGCTTACATCGCCTCTCACGATTTGCAGGAACCGCTGCGCATGGTGGCGAGTTACACGCAACTTCTCTCCAGACGCTACACCGGAAAGCTAGACGCCGACGCCGATGAATTTATTGCCTTCGCCGTTGATGGCGCCAACCGCATGCAACGTTTGATTCAGGATTTGCTGGCGTTTTCTCGCATCGGAACAAAAGGCGCGGACCTTGTTGATTATTCCAGCGAAGACGCCATGCAGCAGGCTCTGGTTAATTTGCGCGGCGTAATCGGCGATAGCGGGGCGCTGGTCACGCATGATCCGCTGCCGCTCGTCCTCGCCGACGAAATGCAACTCGTTCAACTGTTTCAAAATCTAGTCGGCAACGCCATCAAGTACCAAAGCCCCGGAATTCCGCACGTACATGTTTCCGCCGCCATGAACGTGGATAAGAAATGGGTATTTTCAGTGCGGGATAACGGGTTGGGAATCGATCCTCAATACTTCGATCGGATTTTTGGCATGTTTCAGCGTTTGCATAAGCGGGAAGAATTTGCCGGCACGGGAATCGGTCTGGCGATCTGCAAAAAAATTGTCGAACGCCACAAAGGAACCATTTCGGTTGAATCTCAACTGGGGCAAGGCTCCACATTTCGCTTCACCATGGAAGGAACGGAGAGAAAAGCATGACTATCATCGGTGGGAAAGGCGTTCCAATAGAAGTTCTTTTGATTGAAGACAGTCCCGGTGACGTCCGGCTGACCAAGGAGGCCTTTCGCACCGCCAATCCGTCCATCCATTTGCACGTTGCTTCCGACGGCGTGGAGGCCATGGTCTTTCTGCGGCAAGAGGGAATCCACACGAATGCTCCGCGTCCGGATCTGATTCTGTTGGATTTGAATCTTCCCAAAATGGACGGCCGTGAAGTTCTGGCGCGCATCAAGGAAGACGACCTGCTTAAGACAATTCCTACCGTGATTCTCACCACTTCCGACGCCGAAGTGGACATCGCGAAAAGCTATCAACTTCAGGCGAACTGCTACTTGAACAAGCCTGTGCAGTTGGACGCCTTCGAGAGCCTCGTGAAAAGCATCAATGATTTCTGGCTGACAGAGGTCAAGTTGCCGGGGAACGGTACATCACAGTGTACCTAGAGCGGTCGGAACAGTTCTGTCGTTGAACCAGAGCGGAGGCATCACCTGGCCGCGAACCATTTCGTGAACTAAAAAAGTACCGAGAGGTGCAACTCATGCAAATCATAGGCAACAACGGCGTAAACATCGAAGTACTTCTGGTAGAAGACAGTCCTGGCGATGTTCGCCTAACACAGGAAGCATTCCACGGCGCTAATCCCGCCGTGCATTTGAATGTAGCTGCTGATGGGGCGGAAGCCATGGAATTCTTGAATCGCGAGGGCAAGCATGCTGCGGCTCCGCGCCCGGACTTGATTCTGCTGGACTTGAATCTGCCCAAAGTGGATGGCCGCCAGGTCCTGGCTCAAATCAAAACACACAGCATTCTGAAAACGATTCCGACTGTGATCCTGACCACTTCCGACGCCGAAGCGGACGTTGCGAAAAGTTATCAACTCAACGCGAACTGTTATCTCCGCAAGCCTGTGCAGTTGGACGCCTTCGAGAGCCTCGTGGAAAGCATCAACGAATTTTGGCTCACAGACGTCCGACTGCCGCAGCGGGTATGAAAAAAATTTGTGGTGAGTTCAGGCCGAATGAGCCGATGACCGGTAGCGGAAACGGAAGTAGGAAAGAGGAAATCATGCAGATACTCAGAAAAGACGGCAAGCCCATCGAAGTTCTTTTGGTCGAAGACAGTCCCGGCGATGTCCGACTGACCAGGGAAGCGTTTCGTGAAGTCAATCAGGCCGTGCATCTGAATGTAGCCGCCGACGGTGTCGAGGCCATCGCCTTTCTGAGGCATCTCGGAGAACACGCCAATGCTCCACGTCCGGACCTGATTCTGCTGGACTTGAACCTGCCCAAAATGCATGGGTGCGAAGTTCTGGCGCAAATCAAGAATGACCAAAGCCTGAAAACCATTCCCACTGTAATTCTTTCTACATCCGAAGCGGCGTCTGACATCCAGAAAAGTTATGAACTTCAGGCGAATTGCTATCTCAGCAAACCCGTGCTGTTTGAAGCTTTCGATAGTCTTGTGAAAAACATCAGTCAGTTCTGGCTGACAGAAGTCACCTTGCCGCGGCAGGCGCACGGCGTGCTGGTGTCAAATTGATTTGCCTGAAAATCGTGAACGAGAAGCCTGCGGTGGCACAGCCATTCTTGGCTGTATGCATTGCAGGCTAGCAAGCGCCCGGAACTATTTTTTGAAATGAGGAATTGATGCAGAGCGTGCAGATCCTCGGAGGAAAGTGAATGCCCATCGAGGTACTTTTAGTCGAAGACAGTCCCGGCGATGTCCGGCTGACGAAGGAAGCGTTTCACGACGCCAATCCGTCCGTGCACTTGAATGTTGCGGCCGACGGTGTCGAGGCTATGGCCTTTTTGAAGCATCAGGGAATTTATGCGCAAGCTCCGCGCCCTGACCTGATTTTACTGGATCTGAACCTGCCCAAAATGGATGGCCGCGAAGTTCTGGCTCAGATAAAAATGGACGACAGCTTAAAAACTATCCCCACCGTTGTCCTGACCACCTCTGAATCGGAAGTGGATATCGCGAAAAGCTACCAACTTCAGGCGAATTGCTACCTCAGCAAACCCGTACAGTTGGACGCGTTCGAGGCGCTCGTGAAGAGCATCAATGATTTCTGGCTGACCAAAGTTAAGTTGCCGCAGAACAGGCAAATCCGATGAGCAACAAAAACATCAAGATGCTTCTGCTCATTGAAGATAATCCCGGAGACGCTCGTCTTCTCCGCGAAATGATCAACGAACAGGGCGGGCATGACACCGAATTCACGCACGTTCAGACTATGGCTGAGGCGGAGAAGTATCTCGCCGAATGGAAATTTGACATCATTCTCCTCGACCTCGGTTTGCCCGACGCCGCAGGGCTGCAAGCCGTTCGCCGGGCCCACGCCGCCGCGCCGCACACTCCACTCGTTGTGCTCACAGGTCTGGACGACGAATCGCTCGCCGGGCAAGCCTTGCAGGAAGGCGCTCAAGACTACCTCATCAAAGGACAGATTGAAGCCCGCGGACTTCTTCGAGCCTTGCGATATGCCGTCGAACGCAAAACCATGGAAGAAGCTCTGTTCGTCGAAAAGGAGCGCGCGCAGGTCACTCTGAATTGCATCGGCGATGGCGTAGTTTGCACGGACATCGCCGGAAGCATCACCTTCGTCAATCTCGTCGCCGAATCAATGACAGGCTGGACGCTTCAGGAAGCATGCGGCCAGCCGATGGGTGATGTTTTCAAGATCATCGATGCCACCACCCGCGAGGTCATCGCGAATCCAATGGAGTTGGCCGTCGGCCTGGATCGCACCGTCCATCTTCCCGCGAACTGTATCCTCATCCGGCGTGACGGATTTGAAACTCCTATTGAGGATTCCGTCGCTCCTATTCACGATCGCGAAGGTCAGGCCACTGGAGCGGTAATTGTTTTTCGCGACGTCAGCATCGCTCGCGCCATGGCGCTGCAGATGGCGCATTCCGCGCAGCACGATTTTCTCACTGGTCTGCCCAATCGGATGCTTCTGAACGACCGCGTAACTCACGCTATTTCCCTTGCGCCACGCCACATGAAAAAAGTCGCCGTATTATTTCTGGATTTGGATGGCTTCAAGCACATCAACGATTCTCTCGGCCATCCCATCGGCGACAAGCTTCTCCAGTCTGTTACTGCGCGCCTGATAGAATGCGTGCGCGGCTCGGATACCGTAAGCAGGCAGGGCGGCGACGAGTTCGTTGTGCTTCTTTCGGAAATCGAACAAGCCGAAGACGCCGCCATTTCCGCCCGAAGAATGCTGCATTCCGTGGCCGAACCGCATTCCATCAACAAACACGATCTCCACATCACCACCAGCATCGGCGTGAGCGTTTATCCCGACGATGGCCTGGACGCCGAAACGCTCATCAAGAACGCCGATACCGCGATGTATCAGGCGAAAGAAAATGGGCGTCAGAGTTATCAATTTTTCAAATCGGGCATGAATGTACGCGCCGTCGAGCGCCAATCCATCGAGGAAAGTTTGCGTCGCGCCGTCGAGCGCCAGGAATTCACACTCCACTACCAGCCGAAAATTAATTTGTGCACGGGGGACATCACCGGCGCCGAAGCGCTCATCCGCTGGACTCATCCGGTTCGCGGTCTCGTCCCGCCTTCGCAATTTATTCCCATCGCTGAAGATTGCGGTATGATTCTTCCCATCGGCATCTGGGTGTTGCGCGAAGCGTGCAAGCAGGCAAGGGAATGGATGGATGCGGGTCTACCCATCCGAACGATAGCGGTGAATATTTCCGCCATGCAGTTCCGCAACGATCACTTTCTGAGCGACGTATTCACGATTCTTTCTGAAACCGGTTTGGATCCGAAATGTCTCGAACTCGAGCTCACTGAAAGCGTACTCATCAAACGCGCCGAAACCGCTTCTTCCGTTCTTCAAACACTTAGGTCGAAAGGAATTCAGATTGCCGTGGACGATTTCGGCACCGGATATTCCAGCTTGAGCTATCTGACAAAATTTCCGATCGACGCCCTGAAAATCGACCAGTCGTTTGTTCGCCAGATTTCATCCGTCCCGGTCGACACAACGATTGTTACCACCGTAATCAGTATGGGGCGAAGCCTGAAGCTGCGGGTGGTCGCCGAAGGCGTCGAAACGCAAAACGAGTTGGAGTTTCTTCAGTCCCACAACTGTGAAGAGGCGCAAGGTTATTATTTCAGCCGTCCGGTGCCCGCGCCGAAATTTGCCCGCCTGCTGGAAACCGGAATACGAGAAGCAGTTCTGCACTAAAGCGCGCGTCTTGCTTTTCATCCTTACACTTCGTCCCGACGCTCGGCTAGCTCCCTGACACCACACACCTCCTCTTGACCATCTACAGAAGTATGCTACACTCCTGTAGACCTCCAAAAGGAGTCTATGCTAAATTCCAAGACCGAAGTTCTTCAAGGCACTCTCGATTTGCTGGTCCTAAAAACATTGGATTCCATGGGGCCGATCCACGGCTTTGGAATTGCGCTCCGCATTCAGCAAGTCTCCGATGATCTGCTCCAAATAAATCAAGGAACTCTCTATCCGGCTTTGCTGCGTCTGGAACAGCGCGGCTGGATTTCATCCAAGTGGGGAATTTCGGAAAATAATCGCAAAGCGAAATTTTATTCTTTAACCCGCACTGGACGCAGGCAACTCGGCGAAGAAGCCGAGGAATGGGGCCGAATGTCCGCAATGATCAATCGTGTCCTGAAAACGAGCTAGGCAAATTATGCGAGAACTCCTGCGAACATTTTTTCTACGTCTCACATCGCTTTTTCGTCGCCGTCATCATGACGACGATCTGACCGCGGAAATGAATTCGCACTTGCAAATGGCCGTTGATTTGAACCTGCGCAAAGGCATGTCCGCGGAAAACGCTCGTCGTAAAGCTCTCGTGGATTTCGGTGGAATCGAGAACACGAAAGAACTCTATCGCGATCAGCGAGGTTTGCCCATTCTTGAAACAGCTCTGCAGGATATTCGTTTCGGATTTCGTATGCTTCGCCGAAGTCCCGGCTTTTCTCTCCTTGCGATTCTTTGTCTCACCGTCGCGATCGGCGCAAATGCCGCCGTTTTCAGTTGGATCGAAGGAATTCTTTTCCGCCCGTTTCCCGCAGTCGCTCATCAAGAAAGAATGGTCGCGCTGGCCGGAACTGCTCGCGGCGTTCCTGGATATACCGACATTTCTTGGCCCGACTTTCTTGACTATCAGAAAAATTCCCGCCTGATCGAATCATTCATCGTCGATCGAATCACAGGAACGTCGCTCAGTATCGGTGATCGCGCCGAACGCGCCATCGGAAGCATCGTCTCTGCAAATTATTTTGAAGCGCTCGGAGTCCATCCGATTTTGGGACGCGGATTCCTGCCCGAAGAAAATTTCGGCCGCAACGCTCATCCGGTCACAGTGATTAGCTATCGCACGTGGAAAGATCGCTACGGCGGAGACCCCGCAATCATCGGAAGAGAGCAATATCTCAATGGAGTTCAGCACACCGTTATTGGCGTCGCTCCGGAAGGATTTGACGGAACGTTTGTCGGATACGCGTTTCAATTTTGGGTGCCGCTTTCGATGCAGGAAACGTTTTCCACTCCATACAAATTGGAAGACCGCGGCGCGCGTTGGATTGAAGGCTTCGCGATTTTGAAACCCGGCGTTTCTCGTCAGCGGGCGCAGCAGGAAGTTTCCGCGTTATCTCAACAATTGGAAAACACTTACCCGGCGACGAACCGGGGAAGCGGAGTCAAGCTCATGCCGCTCTGGGAAACTCCGTTCAATCAGGCAAACACTTTACTTCCGACTCTCGAAATCGCGCTCGTCGTGGTGATTTTCGTGTTGCTCATCGCGTGCGCCAACGTCAGTAATCTTTTGCTGGTGCGTTCTTTTGCCCGGCGGCAGGAAATGACCATCCGGCTCGCAATCGGCGCGGGACGCGGCCGCCTTTTGCGTCAACTTCTGACGGAAGGCTTGATACTTTCATCATTCGCCGCGGCCGGTGGCCTGCTGTTTGCGCGATGGTTCCGGAACGCGCTGGTTTTATTTTTCCCTCCGCTTCCGAGTGGAATCATCATCAATTTGCCCGGAAAACTTGATTGGCGCGTCCTCGCTTTGAGCGCAGGCGTCTGCATTTTTTCCACGCTGCTGTTCGCGCTATTTCCCGCGATGCAAGCCAGCAAGATTGATCTTGCCACCGCGCTGAAATCAGAATCCGGCGGTGTCGTTGGAGGTTCGCGCCGAGCGCGGTTTCGTTCGACCCTTGTACTGATTCAAGTGGCGCTGAGTTTTGTGCTGCTGGTCGGCACGGTCTTGCTGATGAAAAGTGCGCAGGGAATCGAAAACGCAAGCCCCGGTTTTTCCACGGATGGAGTTTTGACAAGCTCCGTTGATTTGTTCGCTGCGGGATACGACAAAGTGCGCGCCAAGAATTTTCGCGATCAACTGATTGATCGTGTGCAGACGCTTCCCGGCATTCAGTCCGCCGCATTTTCGCAATCGTTGCCGTTCAGCTACAACGGCTATTTTTCCTCTCCAGTTTCTGTGATTGGCTATGTGCCGGCGCCGGACGAAGATCCCGAAGTGGAATTCAACGCGGTGAGTCCGGGATATTTTTCTACTGTCGGAATACCGCTGGTGTCTGGCCGCGAATTCACAGGCGTTGATGACGAAAAAAGCGTTCCGGTCGCAATTGTGAACGAGACGATGGCCGCGAAATTTTGGCCCGGCAGAAACCCTGTTGGCGATCATTTCAAAGCCAAAGATCAATCCTTGCTCGTTGTCGGTGTAGCGAAAAACTCGAAATACGGAACAATTCGAGAAAATCCGGAACCGTTTTATTACATCGCGCTGCGTCAAAACGTTTCCGTGAATGGGCCTCTATATTTGCGGACGTCGCTTAGTCCCGCGGCGATTGCGCCGATTCTCGCGCGAGAGATTCGCACAATTGATCCGGGTCTCGCGCCAATGGAAACGATCACAATGCGGCAGCAAATCGATCGCAGGTCGTACACGCAAAAGCTAGCCGTCGCGCTTCTGGGAGTTTTCGGCGGAATGGCACTCCTTCTCGCTGCGATCGGACTTTACAGCGTCATGTCGTATGCGGTTTCGCAAAGCAAGCGAGAGCTGGGCTTGAGAATGGCGCTGGGCGCGGAAGCGTCCGATCTTTTGCGGCTCGTTATGTCACAAGGACTGGCGCTGACCGCGATCGGAATTATTCTCGGCGCGATCGCATCGCTGGCGCTCACCCGCTTGATCGGAAATCTGCTGTTCAACGTGAGTCCGCGTGACCCCCTGGCGTTCGCGTCGGCGTTCGCAGTGATGGCGGCGGTTTCGGTTTTGGCCAGTTTCGTTCCCGCATGGCGCGCTTCACGGACGGATCCAGTCCGCACATTGCGAGAATAATTCGCGAATAAAACGGAAAGAGTAGAGAACAATTATCCGCGGAGAGCAGCCGTGAATAAAAAATCCAAGACAATCTTTCTGGCGGCGGGGCTCGCTTCAATTACCGCGTTCGCGTTAGCTGGCTCGCATGCAATCTTCGGAATGGTTCGGGCGCGGCGGCCAGCGCAATCGGCGCCAGTGAAAAAAGCGTCCGAACAATTCAAGAATATTCAGGTCTTAAAAGATTTGCCCGCCGACCAACTATATCCCACGATGCATTTCATGGCTGACTCGCTCGGTGTGCAGTGCGTTGACTGTCATGTCGGCGTTCCTGGACAGGTCGACGGCGAAAAGGACGATAAGCAAATGAAACGCACAGCCCGCAAAATGCTGGCGATGACAATGGAAATAAATAAAGCGAATTTCGACGGTCAAAATAGTAGCCCTGCCGTGACTTGCTATACATGCCACCACGGATCGCGCCAACCATTGGTCGCGCCGGCGAAATCGAATGCGGCCGCACCGAGAGCGCAATCGCAGAACGACTAGCCGCGGAGCTTCGAGTCTTATATTTGCTGCCGCCCACTCGCTCGGCTGGAACGCATGCAAACGTGAGTTCAGGGAAGAGTGCTGGCGTGGTACGGGGTGAATCGCAGAATCACGCCAAGCATAATAAGAACCGCCGCAAAATAAACCGTTGTGGATGGACTTGGCTGCGCTGAAATATCCTTCGTAAAAATTCGCCACCCAAATCCCGCAGCCGCCAAGAAAAATATTTTCTCGTCCATGAGCAGCCACAGAATCAGGCAAGCGGTCATCAGAATGATTCGCTCGACTTTGTTCAGTACCGTCACTGCTTGGCCGCCATCAAGAATCCAAACCGGCGTCAAATTCAATACGTTCAGCCACGCGCTCGCACGCGCCAGCGCCGCCCAAATATCATTTCCTGTTTTCCACCAGACCAGCGCGCACGCCGCCGCAGCCAGAGCGCCAGCCAGCGGCCCCGCCAGACTTACCGCCGCGCGCGTTTCATCTGAAACTCCCAGCGCGTGCCATCGCACATACGCGCCCAGTCCCGGTAGAAATACCGGCATGTCGGCAGGCAATCCTCTGCGCTTCACATCGATGTAATGGCCCATTTCGTGAATCAAAATCATCACTGCGAAACCTACGCCGAATTTCGCGCCGAACATCGCCCAATAAAAGGCAACGAACGCGCCCAGCGTCAGCAAGAACTTCAATTGAAAAAGAGCAAACAGAACTTTTAATTTTGTAAGTGCGATGGCAATTGGCGCCAGTGGACCCAATCGCTTCGCCCATTTGTGTTGGGATTCACTGGCAGCGGATTTGCTTTCCTGCGTCGCAAGCATCGCCGCGCGATTGCGCACCCACTGAGCCTGCGCGGAATCTTGCGGCAGAAGTTCCAGTGCTTGCAGCCACACTGCGCGCGCTTTTGCCGGTTGACCTTGCTCCTCCAGCAACTTTGCTCCGGCGGAAAGTTGCTCCAGTTTTTGTGTGTGCACCAGAGTGTGGCACTGATCGCATACCAGCGCGCCGGGCGAAAGAATTTTCAAACAACGTGGACAACTTATGCTCGCGCCGGAAATCGCGGCAGGGACATCATCTGCGGAAGGCACAGTGGGTGTGGAACTCACTCGCGTTGATTGCCGCTTTATCCGGCGCTGACCTGATCAAGCGCAGGAGACGCGCTCTGGTACGGGCCATGAATCTCAATGGGTTGTCCCGCCGTCATTTTCCAGGCGATTTTCATTCCAATAAAAAGAATAAACAATCCGATCGCTCCGGAAAAAGGATCGTTGAGCGCCAGGAACGGAGATGCCAACCCAATCCCAAGCAGAATCACGATACCTTTCATGAAAAAAAGCCACGCCTGGGCGGGAGTCGCGTCTGCCGGCAATCTGTTTGATGCGTTCGGCGCGTTTTGTTGTGAAGCCGAACTCTCGATGTTCGCCGCCGCGTGAGCGTCGCGTTGCTTCGCCGCTTGCCAGAAGATTATGGGAAGCACCGCAAGCGAAACCGCCATGTACGTCAGCACCACCGCGGTGATCTGATATCTTCGCCCGCCGATGCCTTCTGATCCCATCATCATCGCTTTGGCGACAATATATCCGACGGCCAGCGAAAGATAACCGATGATCCATCCTGTGGCGATTTCAAACGTCGCGTAAATGACAAGTCCCAGAACAGCGCCCACTCCACCAAAAAACAGCGCGCGGATGTAAGCCCGGCGGTTGTCTTTCGGCCGCGCGTTTTCTACTCGTTTTGCGCAGTCACCGCATGCAGCTACGCCGTTCACGCGGTAATATGTCGCGCCCAGCGGCTTGTTGCAAGTTTTGCATTGGTCGGCGCCCGGCTTCGGGGCGTACTCAGCGGTGCTGAATTGCGGCGTTGGGTTGGTTAGGCTCTCAGACATGCGGCGCAAGGTATCACAGGTTAGCCGTAGCAAGAAGTGAAAATATTTCGGCGCGCCGAGATTCCCGGACGCGTGAATTTATAGAATATTTACGGGGCGTTAAAAGGAAACGCGCCTCGAAAATTTATCGGCGCGAACGTTTTGCGGACTTGCGCACAGGCTTCGCCGATTTTTGTTTGGGCGGGAGCGACGCAATGTTTGTAGATTTCGCCAATTGGAAAACTCGCAGCCGCGAAACGCGCGCATTTTTTCTCAGCGTCAGGTGTTGAGCCAGCACGTCAAATAATGTTTCGAGCTGTGCCGTCTGCCCGCGCAAAAATACCGAAGCGTGTGTTGCTCCGGTTCGCAGAGTGCGTGGGTCCGGCTCGATCAGCGCGATTTCGTCGTCGCTAAGTTCGAGCGACTCGTTGAATTCAATGAAATAACAGCCGCGATCGAGTTCCCACCACTGATAATTATCTTCCGGGCGCAAACGGTGCGGCTCGACGGGGAAGCGTCCAGCGGGAACGTATTCTCCGCCGCCGAAATCCAGTTGACCGATGGGATTTACTCGCCAAATATCTTTCACGGTCAGGTCGATCGAGCAAGCGTGAACTTGATGTTTCGCGCTCAGAATTCCTTTCACGTGCGCGACAGCCTCGTGGCCGCTCAGAAGTTTCATTCTTAAAATATACGCCCGCGCTCGCGCACCGTCCACAGGCAGCGGAATGCGCTTTCTTATTTTAGGAAATTCAGGAGTGCGTGGCGTAGGTCTTATCTTTTGCGTAGCACAGCTTTTCAAGATTGCATTCGATGCAGCGCGGTTTCCGCGCTACGCAAACACGCCGGCCGTGCCAGATCAACTGGTGCGAAAAAATAATCCATTTATTCTGCGGAAGAATCGCCATCAAATCCTGCTCGATGTGTTTCGGGTCGGAATGGTGCGTTAAATCCAACCGGTTCGAGAGCCGGATCACGTGCGTGTCGACCACAACTCCGGCTGCAATTCCAAATCCGCTTCCCAACACAACGTTCGCGGTCTTGCGTGCTACGCCGGGTAGCGTTAGAAGTTCTTCCATTGTTTGCGGAACTCTACCGCCGAAT
>DATBYL010000060.1:0-3499 GCA_036513735.1 Candidatus Acidiferrales bacterium | reverse complement strand
GTTCCGGCGCCATGTAAGCCGGAGTTCCAAGCTGCATTCCGGTGCGCGTCATTCCGCGCGTGCCCACCACTTTCGCGATTCCGAAGTCCATCACCTTCACAACTCCTTGCGTGTTCAGCATGATGTTGCTCGGCTTAATATCGCGATGCACGATCCCCACGCGATGCGCCGCGCCCACTCCCGACAGCGCTTGCTTAAATAAAGGCAGCGCTGTCTCAACTGGAATCGGCCCCCGCGCGCGAATCATTTGCTCGAAAGTTTGTCCTTCCACGAATTCCATCACCATGAACGCCGTGCCGTCCTCCACCAAAAACGCGTACAGCACCGCGAGATTCGCGTGACTTAAATTCGCCTGCGCGCGCGCTTCCGCCCGAAACCGTTCCACAATTTCCGGATCGTGCGCAAGCTGCGCCGAGAGCATTTTTATCGCCACGGGACGCCCTAAATTGGAATCCATCCCCTTGTAAACGACGCCCATTCCGCCTTCGCCCAATTTTTCTGTGATCTGATAATTCGCAATTTGTTTCCCAATCATCGCGTTAGGTTCCATATGTACGCCTCCTCGATCTCCAGAATCCGTTTCGCAATCCCGAATCAATTCACAGAATAAGTAGCCATCGGCCCTTTTCGTCCGATGTAAATCAGATCGCCGTCCTTCAATTGCGCTTTGCTCACCCTCTCTGAGTCCGCCGAATTCACAAAAGTCCCGTTGCTCGATCCTTTATCAATCACGAATACGCCGCCGTCCATCGGCACAATCAAGGCGTGTTCTCCCGATACCGTTTCGTCCGTCAACACCGCCTCGCACCGCGGATCGCGCCCGATCCGCAATCCATCTCTGCCAATTCTGAACTTGCGGCCCGCCAGCGCGCCGTTGTTAAATTCAATGCTGCCGTAATTCATTCTGCCAATCGTCGGCATCCCGCCTCCGCCGCTCGCTACCACCACAGTTTTTGGCACAGCGACCGGCCGCAGTTGTGATTCCATCGCCGGTGACGGTTTGGCGGCCACCGGCTTCTTACCGCGCATCGCCATCACCGCGATCGCGCCCAGCAGCAACGCGCCAACAATCGCGTAAATTCCCGTCGTCCCCACGGTCTCAACCGTTTTCTGCACGACGTTCAAATGATCTTCGCCATCCACGGCCGCCGCGCGAAATTTTCTCGCGTCCGGCAAGTCCGGCATAAATTGCAGCACGTTATCGAATTCCGCAATCGCCGCCTTGAATTGCCCGGCGTCGTACAAATCCAGAGCGCGATCCCAATGCTCGTCGAAAGTGCTTCGTCCCGGAGTTACTCCCGTCTGCCGCACAAATTCCATCGCCGTGTTGATCGCCACCAGAAAATTAAATCCCTGCACGCTGTCGTTTCCGAATGTCGCAATTCCGATCACCTTGCCGTCATCATTGAACGCCGGCCCGCCGCTATTTCCGTGCGTGATCGCCGTATCTGTTTGCAGCACCGGCATTCCCATCGGCCCGGTTTTCACCGCGGAAATATGTCCGTTCGTTGCCGACGCTTCATAATTTGAGTCCGCGCTAATCAGCGCATTATCTCCCCATTGCGACGCAACTCCCGGATAGCCCATCACCATAATCGCGTCCTGCAATCGCACCTGATCCGAATTCCCCAGAGGCACCGTCGGATAATTTCCGCCCGGCACTTTCAATATCGCCACGTCTTTTCCGTTTTCATCGATCGGCGCGCTGTACTGCAAAATATCCGCGTTCACCGTCTTCCGATTTTCCAGCACCACCGTAATCGTCGGCGTTCCAATTTGCGAAATACTCGCGTTCTTCCAAAGCGCACCAAACTGCGCCTCCGTCACGGATTTTCCGGTCTGCTTTTGATACGCCGTAATCACTGCCTTCAATTGATTTACGTTATCCGCCTTCAATTCTTCCTGACGCGATTTCTCCGCCTGCAAATCTTTCATGTTCGCGTACTGCACCACGTGACCGTTCGTAATTAAATATCCGTCCGGATGAAAGAAAAATCCCGTGCCAATTTCGCGGTGCGTCAATGTGACGGCCGTATCTCCCAGCGTCCATTTCGCTTTGAATTCCACGACGATCAGCACCACCGCCGGTTTTGCTTCCAGCGCGCGCTTTTCATCCGGCTTCAACTGCTGGGCAATCGCCGGCGAAGTGAACACCGCCGTCACAGCAATCAACATCAGCACGCCAATTAGAAAACGTCGGGCCACAAACACTCCTCCACGCGGGATTCTTCCATGAATTGCCACACGAAAATCTACTTCATCGCGCGCATCATACGCCGCAAATCCGCGCGAAACAATCACTTTGCCTTACTAATTCAACTCCGCCTCAATGCGCTCCCGCGCTCACCGCTATCGGCGGCAAATGCTCCTCAAAATATCCCAATATATTTGTATACACATCCTGACTCGTCCCGCGCCCCTCGAATATCCCATGCGTCCGCTGCGGATAAACCCGCATATCAAATTGCTTCCCCAGCGAAATTAATTTATTCACCAGCAACTCGAATCCCTGGAAATGCACGTTGTCGTCGCCGCTTCCATGCATCACCAACAAACTTCCGCGCAGGCCTTCGGCAAAATTTATCGCTGAGCTTTGTTCGTACGCCTTCGGCGAATCCTGCGGCAATCCCAAGTATCGTTCCTGATAAATCGTGTCGTACAAACGCTGATCCGGCACCGACGCCACCGAAACGCCCACGCTATACACATCCGGATACCGGAACATTAAATTCAAAGTTTCCGTTCCGCCGCCGCTCCATCCCCACACGCCCACCCGCTTCGCGTCAATATAAGGATGCATCTTCTCCAGCGATTGCAGCGCCGTCGCCTGCTGCTTTGACGATAGCGTCCCAATATTTCCGTACACCACCTTGCGCCAATCGCGTCCACGAGGAGCCGGCGTCCCGGAATTATCAAAACTCGCCACTAAATATCCGGCACTGGTCAACGCGCGATCGAATCCCGCCGTCCAGTGATCCGCCACCGTCTGCGAAGCCGGTTCCGAATAGACCAGCACAATGATCGGATATTTTTTCGCGGGATCGAAATTCGGAGGCTTGATCAGCCATCCATCCACCATCACGCCATCGCCCGCATCCACGCGCAAATATTCCACTGGCCCGCCCGAAAGCGCCAGCACCTTTGGTCCAATCGAGGAATTGTCCGCGGTGTTGCGCGCCACCTTGTGATCCGGCAAATGCACCACCTCTGAAGTTGGCGGCACATCGAACGAAGAAAAACTGTGGAACGCCCATTCGCCATTCGGCGAAATGTTGTAGGAATGAGTTCCCGGAATTCCCGGCGTTATACGTTCCGGCGCCGCCGCGCTTCCATCCAACTTCGTGCGGAACAGAAATCTTTCCGTCGCATTATCCGGTGACGAGATGAAATAAGCCCACTGCTCGTCCGGCGTAATCGTTTCCAAACTCACCACGTCAAAATTCCCGTGCGTCACCAGCTTCATCGCGCCCGTATCGCGGTTCACGCGATACAAATGCCG
>DATBYL010000059.1:0-6769 GCA_036513735.1 Candidatus Acidiferrales bacterium | reverse complement strand
GCTGGCGGCGCTTTCTCCTCTTGCTTCGGCGGCGCTTTTTCTTCCTGCTTTTTTTCTTCCTGCGCGTAAGAAACCGCACACGCGCCGAGCATGAGCATCATCAATGCGGACGTTCCTATAACTCTAAGTGACTTCAAAGTGGGTTGCCTCCATCACGACTCATGCTATCGGGTGCCGTGACGGATTACTGTCCACAATCGAACAGTACGAAAACGTATGCTCTGTAGGAGTGAAACGAATTTTGCCGATAGGCTCGCACGGAGCCTAATTTCTTGATCCTCAGCCGGGCTTAAAGCTCGGCACAACTTCGCCCGGGCGGAACAATGCCGCCGATGGACGCTTCGTGATCGCAGCCAGCTCCGAAGAAATTTTCTCCAGATTCGTTTTGTCAAATCCGATCGACGTAACCTTTACAATTCCGTCCGCGCCAATCAGAAAAACCGACGGAACATTCGCGAGCCCGTAGAGATTA
Source organism: Candidatus Acidiferrales bacterium (assembly GCA_036513735.1). GTDB lineage: Bacteria > Acidobacteriota > Terriglobia > Acidiferrales > UBA7541 > DASTCZ01. Next base: position 6,297 of record DATBYL010000059.1, on the reverse strand, counting down.
GAAACCGTGTAGCTCTCGTCATCCAGCAGGGCGGGGAACGTGATGCCATATTCGACGCAAAATTCTCGCGTGTCCAGCGCGTCGTCCTGCGAAATCGCCAGAAAACTAGCGGCGTTCGCGCCGTACGTCTTGAACAATCGCTCCAAAAATGGAAATGTGAATTGACACACCGGGCAGGAAATCTTGAAGAACGCCGCAATCACGGGCCCTTTGCGCAATTCTTCCGCCAGAGAATATTCATTTCCCGCGGCGTCACGCAAATCAAATAGCGGCGCTTTGTCGCCCGCTTGAATAGTGATTTTTCCGTCTCGTGATTTAGCCAAGCTACGCCTCGCATCTGCAATGCACTTGCAATTCAAATGTTACAGTAGCGAGCGAGCCCGCGCCAGCGTGCTCCGCGCATCCGTTGCGCGCCGAATTGCGCTGGCATTTGCACACGGTATTGATTATGCTCGCGCCACCTTTGCAGCGGTCAGGTCAATCAGTGCCAAACTGGATCGAAGTTCAAGATTACATTTATCCGCAAGGCTTCACGGCGGACGCACGCGACTGCGCGCGATGTTATTGCGAGCAGCTCGAAGCGAATCGCGTAATTTATTTTTCGCGTCCGCCATTTGAATTCTCGGACGCCGACCGCGAATTTCTCGTCTCCCAGCGCCGCGCCGACTCGGCCGTTCATAAAAATGTTTCTTATCGCCCTTCGGAAAATAAAATCCGCGGATTTGAAGGCTCGCCGGAAGTTTTGCAACGCCTCACCAGCGTCATGCAAAATTATTCCCGCGCCGTCGTAAATTTCGTGCGCCAATTTCTTTCGCCTTACGAAAACGGATTCAAACTCGATTTCGCCAGCTTCCGCCCTATCGAGGAAGAAGGCCGCGCATTGCCGATTCATAAGCGCAACGATCTGCTTCACGTGGACGCCTTTCCCACTCGCCCTACGCATGGCGGAAGAATTCTGCGCGTGTTCACAAATATTCATCCCACCAAGGCCCGCGTTTGGAATGTTGGCGAGGATTTTCCCGTGCTCGCCGAGCATCTCGCACAAAATGCGGGGCTCGCGCGCTTTGCCGCCGCCGGTGACACTTCGCGATGGGCCGCAATTCCTCGCGCGTTCGGCGCGCCCATTCCGCACCGCTCCGCATACGACCGCTTCATGCTGCACTTTCACGATTACCTGAAAGAAAACGCCACCTATCAAACCGATTCGCCAAAGATTCGCATGGAATTTCCGCCAATGGCCACTTGGCTTGTCTATACGGACGGTGTGCCGCATTCCGTTCTCGGCGGTCAGCATGCGCTCGAACAAACTTTTATTATTTCTCGCGCCGCGCTCGTCGCGCCAGAAAGTTCTCCCATCGGCGTCCTGGAAAAAATCTGCGGGCGTCCGCTGACTGCGGCGGCTCGCGCGTAACAAGAAATTCATCGAACACTTACAGAAATCGCGCCTACTTCAGTTGACGTGCCGCATCAAACTGACGCAAGATTCGTTTCCGCGTCCGCTACGCGAATTTCAGGAGGTCATCATGGGAGATATCGCAAAAGCAACTCCGGAGGGAACTCGTACCGTTACGCCGAATTTGATTTTTAACGAAGCATCGCGCGCGATTGAGTTTTACAAGAAAGTTTTCGGCGCAATCGAACTCGCTCGCATGCCCGGACCAAACAATAAAGTCATGCACGCGGCAATCCGAATCGGCGATTCCACAATTTTTGTCACCGATACCGTCACCGATAAAGTTGGTGCCACCTCGACCGAAGCTACGTTTGTTCCGGCGTATCTCCATCTTTATGTGGACGACGTCGATGCAACATTCAAGCTTGCCGTCGAAAATGGCGCGAAAATTGACATGCCTCTCGATAATATGTTCTGGGGCGATCGCTACGGAAAAATCACAGATCCATTTGGTCACCAGTGGAGCCTCGCGACACACAAAGAAGATGTAGCGCCCGATGAAATGGAACGTCGCGCTCAAGCCATGTTCTCGAAGTCAGCGTAGGGGCGCTGCTTGCTGCGCCCTCGACCGAAATTCCAAGCCGCCGCGAAATTAATTTATTCGGCGATGTCTAATGAATGTGTTTCGTCTTGCGCGACATAAAATCCATTAGCAGATACTGCCCAATATTATATGGCGTCGTGAAATACGCTTTCCCGCGGCACATCTGCGCCACCTTCTGCACAAATTGCACCAACGCGTAATCGCTGGCCAGCATGAATGTATTAATAAGGATGCCCGATTTCCTGCACTTGCCGACTTCTTCCAGCGTTTGCGTCACCACCAGCGGATCCATCCCAAACGGATTTTTGTAAATGCGGCCGTCTTCAAGCGTCAACGCCGTCGGCTTTCCGTCGGTAATCATCACAATTTGTTTCATGTCTTTTTTCTGGCGCGATAAAATCCTTCGTGCCAGCCGCAACCCCTCGCGCGTGTTCGTGTAATGCGGTCCGACCTGCACCCGCGCCAGCTCGCCCAGTGGAACTTCCTCCGCACTATCATGGAATAAAACTAAATTCAGCGAATCGCCCGGATACTGCGTGCGAATTAAATGTGCCAGCGCCATGGCCACGCGCTTCGCCGGAGTGAAGCGATCTTCGCCATATAAAATCATGCTGTGCGAACAATCCAGCATCACCACCGTCGCGCAGGAACTTTGATATTCGCACTGGTGAACCATCAAATCTTTGTAATCAATTTCTATGGGCACGCGCGCGCCATCGCGCCGCACCGCGTTAAATAATGTAGCGCTCACATCCAGATTCAGCGTGTCGCCAAATTCGTATGCGCGCGATACTCCACCGGATTCAACCCCAGTGGACATGTCCCGCGTATCGTGCCGGCCAAAACTGCTTCGTCCTAGCGATCCAAGCAATTCCTGCAACGCTTTGAAGCCGAGAAAATCGATCGCCTTGTCCGTGATTTCAAATCGCGCGTTCGTTTCTCGTTCGCGCGGATCGCCCCCTTGTCCGCGCGGAGTTTTTTCCGGCGGATCGGTAATCTGCGGCGGCTGCGAATTAATGTAGCCTTCTTCAGTCAGCCGCTCGATCAGCCGGTCCAGCATTTTCTGAACTTCTTCGCTTTCCGCACCCTGCTCCATCATTTTTTCCATCAAATCTTCGGGCAGCAGACCGCCTTCTTCCAGCGCACGCAAAATTGCCTGCCGCAATTGCTCCATCGTCTTCTGCGGATCCATTTCGGAAATTCCGTAGAATTGCGAATCGTATCCGCTCTGCAAAAGGAAATCCGAAAGCTTGTTGACCAGCTCGTCCAGGTCAACGTCGTCCGCCGGTTCGCCCGTGTATTTGGAATATTTTGTGTATTTCACAGTTTCCTTCGCGCCTAATTAAATTGTCTTCGCGGCGGCCGGTTCTGCGGCTCGCGCGGTTCCGGCGCTTTCGGCCGCTCCGCGAAAAATCCACGCTCTTCGCTGCGGCTCACCCGCTTGTGCGCCCACAATCCTTCCAAAATAAATTCGCCCGCTGCGGCTACAAGTCCCGCTCCATCCTTGCCATTCACTCCGACGCGATCGATATTTTCCAGCAGCCCCTGAATCTTCCGAAGCTGACGCACGACTTCGTCCGCTGAAGATGTGTCCGAAACCTTCAACTCGCCGCCCATTTCAAACCACTTAATCACATTCTGGAAATCCGCATCCTTCATATGACGCGAAAAAACTCTTCCAACCGCGCCGCGCACAATATCGCGCGCAATTGTTTCCGCGCCTTTCAGCTCGCCTTCATATTCCAATTCAAGTTTGCCGGTAAGCGCAGGCAGCGCCGAATAGACATCCGAAACGCGCGCCACCGCCGGATCCTCTCCATTACGAACCGCGCGCTGTTCGGAATTACTCACTACAGTTTCAAGACACGCAATCGGCAGCCGCTGACTAACTCCCGAACGCTTGTCAATCCGCTTGTCTTCCCGCGCAAGAAATGCGATCTCTTCCACAACCTCACTTAGATATTTCGGAACAATCGTTTTTCGTCCATGCCGCTCAACCCACGCTTCCTGCGCGGTGATCGCCATTCCTTCTTCCACCGTCGCTGGATAATGCGTGCGAATTTCCGCGCCGACGCGATCTTTCAGCGGCGTAACAATTTTCCCGCGCGCCGTGTAATCCTCAGGATTTGCCGTGAATACGAGCAGTACATCCAACGGCAGACGAACCGGATATCCCTTAATTTGAATATCGCCTTCCTGCATGATGTTGAAAAGTCCCACTTGAATTTTCCCAGAAAGGTCGGGCAATTCGTTGATCGCAAAAATTCCGCGATTCGCGCGCGGCAATAATCCGTAGTGAATCGTAAGTTCGTCGCCCAAATCGCGCCCGGCACGCGCAGCCTTTATTGGATCCACATCGCCAATGATGTCCGCGATGGTCACGTCGGGCGTCGCAAGTTTTTCTACGAAACGTTGTTCGCGCGGCAGCCACGCGATTGGCGTTTCATCGCCAGATGACGCAACAAGTTCGCGGCATGTGCGGCACAGCGGACGCAGCGGATGATCGTGAATTTCGCAGCCTGCGACGTAAGGAATTTCTGCGTCCAGCAATTGCACAAGTCCGCGCAGAATCCGGCTCTTCGCCTGTCCGCGCAAACCCAGCAAAATAAAATTGTGACGTGAAAGTATCGCGTTCACCACCTGCGGAATCACCGTCTCTTCATAGCCATGAATTCCCGCGAAGAGCGGCTGTTTGCGCTCGATCATGCACAGCAAATTCTCGCGCATTTCTTCTTTCACAGAACGCGCGGCTTTGCGCGCGTCAAATTGCGGACTGCGGCGAAGCTGGCCAAGATTTTCAGGTTTTGCGGTATTGGAAGTCATCGGGCCCCAAGATTGTGGAATATTTCAACGCTGAATGCGCCTGCATCTATTATAGATGATTCGCGGCGCGTCTACGGTACAAGTCACGTCAAAAAAACCGAGTCGTCCAAAGCAGCGTCTTCGCTTAAGACGGTAATTCCGCCAGCGCCTGCGACATTTCTCCCGCTGCATGTTGATCGCCCGTCCGTGCGGCTGCATCAATTCCCGCGGTAAGAATTCTTCGCGCATCCGCGGGGCGCATCAGCTTCGCGTAAAGTTGTCCCAGCTGAAAATATCCCGTCACGTAATCGGGATGCTTCGCGAGCAGCGCATCGAAATTTGTGAGCGCCGCATCCGTGTCGCCAAGATTCGCGCACTCCAGCGCGAGTCCATATTGTGCGAACGCGTCATTCGGGTGCGCCGCAAGAAATGCTTCCAATTTTTGCCGCCGTGAACTCGTAGGTTGGGTCATAGTGGGTGTCGCGGTATTATATGCGCTTAGCGCGTTGACGCCAAAAGTTTAGGAGCCATCGAATGGCGAAAGAAACCCGGAAGATTGATCCCGAGCAGGTCGTGGAAACTCCGCGCCCGGGAAAACCCGTCAGCGCATCGCGCTCGGAAATGACGGAAGTCGTTTTGCCGCAGGACGCGAATCCTCTCGGCAATATTCTCGGCGGACGCGTGATGCACTTGATGGATATCGCCGCGGCAATCGCCGCGCATCGACACAGCAATAGTTATGTCGTGACCGCGAGCGTCGACTACGTTGATTTTCGCAATCCCATTCGCGTCGGGGAATTAATTATTCTGAAATCCAGCGTGAATCGCGTGTTTCACACTTCACTCGAAGTTGGCGTGAAAATATTTTCAGAAAATACTTTAACGGGCGAACGAAAACATACCACCAGCGCGTACGTCACGTTCGTTGCGATTGACGAAAACCGCCAGCCACACGCAGTGCCGCCGCTGATTCTGGAAACGAAAGACGACAAGCGCAGATTCCGTCAAGCCGGCGAACGCCGCCGAATTCGTTTGGCGCAACGATTCCGCCATCAGGGCTGAGCGCTGCGGCTAAGCGACTCGATTCAAATAATTTTCAACTTCACCAACCACGCGAAAAGAACGTTCTACGCATGCGCCCATCGAAGGCCCTTCCAAATAATTTCCCGCAAGAAAAAGTCCCGGCGTTGCATCGCACGCCCATTGCAATTCCGTAAGTGTCCGAAAATGTCCCAGGTTGTACTGCGGAATCGCGCGCTGATAAACGCGAACGCTCTGCACGACAGGTTGTTCATTGATATTCAGTACGCGCGAAATATCTTCGTGAACTGCCGCTGCGATGCGGTCTTCGCTCCAAGTGCACAGTTCCGGATTCAACGCGCCGCCAGCAAAACTTGTGAGCAACACATGACCTTCCGGCGCGCGCCCCGGAAATAAAGCCGAATTCCAAACGCATCCAAGCACGCGCAATCCTTCCTTGCGCGGCACGAGAAAACCG
>DATBYL010000058.1:0-10956 GCA_036513735.1 Candidatus Acidiferrales bacterium | reverse complement strand
CAAAGTTTTCAGCGCGAACACCGAGCAGCGACCGCCGACTTCGCCGCCGATTGCGCGCGCGGCGGAAAAATATGCCGACGCAAACATAGCGTTCCATGCGAGATAAATTGTCGTGTCAATGGTTGGCGTAGGCCGCAGAATTCGCGCGGCAAACATTTTTCGACGAGCCGTTGCGATGATTGCGCGAACATCATCTTCCGATTTGCCAATTTGCGCGGAAATTTCTGCTGCTCCTCGCGCGATCCATAAAACATTTTTCGCGGGATTGTGATGCATTTCACCGTGAGCTTCCACATCGAAATGCAATTCAGCAACGCGCGATTCTTCCGGAGTTAGAACAGCACGCAATTCTTCCAGCGTCCACGTGAAATAATCGCCGTCATCGTCGAGCGAATAATCGGCGTCCTGACTGGCGTAAAAGCCGCCATTTTGCTGGTCGGAAAGCGTGTCGTTCACCCAGCCGATAATTCCTTCGGCCACTTCCCGAAAGAATGGTTTGCCCGTCACCTGCCAGGCGTGGACGTAATTTTTCAGCAGCTCGGAATTGTCATAAGACATTTTCTCGAAGTGCGGCACGAGCCAGCGCTCGTCCACCGAGTAGCGATGGAATCCGCCGGCGAGTTGATCGTAAACGCCGCCGTTGGCCATATTCACCAGCGTGCGTTCGGAAATATGCAGAAGACGCTCTTCGCGCGTGAATTGAAATTGTTCGAGAAGCAAATCCACGGCCTGCGAATGCGGAAATTTCGGCGCCCGGCCGAATCCGCCGTACTTCGCGTCAAAAAGCTCCGTAGTGGCGTTCACGGTGTGTTCAACAATTCCGGGATCGAAATTTCCGCCCGCGCCGGAAAATCCTTCGGATTTAGTAACTGCATCGGCAAGCGCAACGGCCGCGCGTTCCAATTCATCGCGGCGATTTGCGAATGCGTCGGCTACAGCTTGAAGGATGCGCGGAAATCCGGGGCGCCCCATCGCGTCTTCCGGCGGAAAATATGTGCCGCCGAAAAATGGACGGCCATCCGGAGTAAGAAATCCAGTGAGCGGCCATCCGCCCTGGCCGGAAACAGCGCTGACGGCGGACTGGTATCGCGCGTCCACATCGGGACGCTCGTCGCGATCCACTTTCACCGGTATGAAAAATTTATTGATTAGCGCGGCGATCGCCGGATTTTCGTAGCTCTCACGATCCATCACGTGGCACCAGTGACACCACACGGCACCGACGTCCAGCAGAATTGGTTTATTTTCCGCGGCAGCGCGCGCGAATGCGGCTTCTCCCCATCCGTACCACGCCACCGGCTGATGCGCGGCAGAGCGGAGATATGGACTTGTGGACTCCGCGAGGCGGTGGCCGTTTTCTGCAGATAAATTGGCGGCGTCCGGAGCGGAAGAATGTTCTGGAGATTTTTCGGACAATTTAATTCCCTTTCGAGTTCGAGGAAGCTCCGCGCGGCCGCGCGCCGGCGCTGCATATTAATCACAAAAGTTACTGCACGGGCGGGACGGAACTTGCGCCACCCAAATCCAGCGGCCTGCGCCCCGCGAAACCTTCATCCTGCGGATGCCAGAAACGAATGCGATCCTCGCCAAGCCGCCAGCACAAATATGCTTCTTGCCCTTCGACGCGCGCCGGGAAATCCAGCAACCCGGTATTCAGATCTTTCACAACGCATCCGGTGGATTCAATTCCTTCGAGCGCTTCGCGAATTGTTGACGTCAAGCGTTCGCGCTCGCCGCGCAATTTTGAAGTGAGTTCCGTGTTCACCAGCATGCCGCCCATCAACATGATGCGGCTGGCGATTTGGCTGACCTGCTCTTCTGCTTCGCCAAGTTTTTTGCGGCACGCCACCGCTTCCACAAGCAGCGGCTCAATTTCACGCAACGTGCGCTCGGCTTCCGTCAGCGTGAAGATGCGCGGTTCGTCTTGAATTGGTTCCTGTTCGGACATGCGTTCACTCGCTGCTCTATTCTCGCTTGCTCTGTGAAGATTTACCAGCGCGTTCCACTCGGGTCTTTTACTGCTGTGTTTGATGCGAGCGCGCTTGTGAAGGTCACTCCATTTCGCGGATGTGGTACAGTTTCGAGCCAATGCGGATATTTGTTTTGGGAACAGGAGCAACGGGTTCGCTGCTGGCGCATTCGCTTGTACGCCAGGGCCACAAAGTGATTTGCGGAGATCGCGATCCGGAACGCGCGCGCCTCTTCCTGGGCAAGCGCAGCACGATTGAAATTCGCACGGTGAACGCGCGAAATATTTGGGCGATTGTGCGCGCGGCGCGCGGAAGTCAACTGCTCGTCAACGCTTCCGCTGCGGTATTCAACGAAATTGCCATGCGCGCGGCGTTGCGTTTGCGTGCACATTACTTGGATATGTCCAGCCATTTGCAGCGCAATCCTTTCAAAGCTGAACAACTCCGTTATGAAAAGCGGTTTCAGCAGAAGCGCCGCACGGCCGTGATCAACTCCGGCGTCGCGCCCGGTCTGATGAATCTTCTGGCGCGACGTGGCGCCGAAATATTGGATCACGTGGACGAAATTTACATTCGTCTATATCAAAGCATCGAAAGCGATGATCCAGTTTCACAATGGTCCGCAACGGGATCATTCGACGAAGCAACTTCACGTCCGCGAATTGTTCAGGATGGAAAATTTAAACTCGCGAAACGATTTGGCGAGCCGGAGAAATTCCGATTCGCGCAGCCCATCGGCGAAACTACCGTGATGCTTGCCGCGCAAGATGAAGTCGGCACGATTCCATATTTTATTCCGCTCAAAGAAATGGACGTGAAAATTGGCGGCAATGAAATGGAACGGCTGCGCCGGTGGTATCGACAGGGAAAACTTTCCAAATCCGGCGGAATTGTGCACAAGCGATTCCCGAAGACGCTCACTCCGCGCCGCGTAGCAAAATTAATTAAGGGCGGCACGCTGCAAAATGCGCACTTCGCCGCGGCGGTGATCGTCACCGGAGTGAAGAAAGATCAACCGCTACAAATTCGCTGGGATTGCCAATTTCCTTCGCTGTATCAAATTCGCATGTGGGGACTGGCTGTGACCCCCATCGCTTACGCGACCGCAACGATGGCTTCGCTTTTCGTGCGGTATTTTCCAAAAGATGAATGGGGAGTTTTTCCTCCGGAAAATCTGCCGGCAGAAACTCGGACGGCGATTCTAGCTGGTGCGCGTGCGCGCGGATTTAGAGTCACGCAGAAGATTACGCGCTTGAAAAAAGACGAAGACGACGATTTGTTCTAGCGATTTTGTCAGCGCTCAGAATTACGGCCGCGCTTCGTAAACCAGATTGAACGGCGTTTGCGTTGCGCGTCTGAAATTCTTAAAGCCGCCGGACATTACAACGTCGCGCATGCGCGCTTCTCCCGATTGCGCGCCGAGCGCCAGTCCAACTTCCTGCGACATTGAACACGGCGTGCAAAGTAGCGTCGACGCCGAATAGAAAATCCGGCCAATCGGATTCAAATTATCTTCCAGCCTATCGTTCGCGAACGGCTCGACAATCATCCACGACCCATCGCGCTTCAATGATTGTTTGACGTGTTTCGCCGCGCCGGCCGGATCGCCCATGTCGTGCAGACAATCAAAAAATGTAACGAAGTCGTAGTCATTGCCAGGATAATCTTTCGCTTTCGCCTGAGAAAATTTCACTCGATCGGTGACGCCGGCTTTTTTCGCGCGATCGGTCGCAGCGTCCAGCGATCCCTGATGATAGTCGAATCCCATGAATGTTGATTTCGGATAGGCCTTCGCCATCAAAATTGTGGATGCCCCGAGTCCGCAGCCCACGTCGGCAACTTTCGCGCCAGCTTTCAACTTCGCATCCACACCGTCAAGTGCGGGAATCCATTCCTGCATCAAATGCGCGGCATATCCCGGACGGAAAAATCGCTCTGTGCCCTCGAAAAGTTCCGGATGGTGTTCGTGCCATCCGAAACCGTCGCCGGTTTTGAAGCGTTCGGAAATTTTATCGACCGAACGCGTCGCCGCAAGCGCAACTTGAAATGCTCCCGGCAAAAATGCCGGACTATTTTCATCGGCGAGCGCAAATGTCTGCTCTTCGGACATGCTAAATTTCTGCGTCTTCGGATCGTAGTTCACATAGCCGCCGGCGGCTTGCGAAGAAAGCCACTCCCGCACGTAGCGCTCATTCGTATTTGTTTTCTTGGCCAACTGTTCAGGCGACATCGCGCCCCCAGCGGCGAGCGCTTTGTAGAGTCCCAGCCGGTCGCCGATTTGCACCAGCGCGGCGTGGAACGTTGCGCCGAAATCGACCAGACCTTTGCCCAGCAATTCGTTAAGTTTCTGAGGATTGAGTGCCATCGAGTTTTCCTCCGAAAGATAGGGTGATTTGGCAAAATAGTAGCGGCTTCGCGGAACGCGTGCAAGCAAATCGAATCACACGGCGGCGGGTCAGCTTTCGAGTAGCCGACAATACGGTAGTCGGCCGCAGGTGATTGCAGGCCCGTTTTACGTTACTGATGGGAATTGAATCTTGGTATGATAGGTCCGCGCGGCGACACCCGGCTAAGGAGTCTCTGAGAAGCGTGAGGCATTCTGTTTTCATTCTAATTGCGATCGTCTCCTCGGTTTTCCCGTTCCGAGCTTCCTCTCAAACTTCACCATCGGTTGTATCTCACCACGAGCCGAACTTCGATCTCGAGCGAAAGCAGGCAGACGAACTTTTCCTCGGCCAGAAACCACTAGAAGCCCTTCCTCTCTATGAAGACCTTTGCCGCCAGGACCCGACTGTCGCCGTCTTCGCCGAGCGTTACGGTGCAGGCCTCCTAGCCAAGGAAGCCACTCTCTCCGATCCCGCCGAACGGATGAAAGTTCACGTTCAGGCGATCAACGAAATCAAGCGCGCACAGACACTCGGGGACAACAGTGCGTACGTTCGCGGTGTCCTCAACCTAGACAGTAAGACGTTCGTGGGTGCCGTGATAACAGGTATTCCGCTCACCGTCGGCTACACGTACAAGGGTAAACCCGACGCGCAGGCAGTCTTTCGCCAAGCCGAAGGCGCGTTCGGACGATCTGATTGGACTGTCGCTGCAAAACTCTACACACAGGCTGCTGCTCTTGACCCTGGCTGGTACGATCCCGCCCTGTATGCAGGCGACTCCTTTTTCCGGTTGAAGGACGGTCTTAACGTCGGCATCTGGTTTGCCAAGGCTATAGCTATCGACCCCGACCGTGAAACGGCATACCGTTACTGGGGCGATGCGCTATTCCAGGCAGGTGATCAGATCGGTGCACGCGAGAAGTTTGTGGAAGCTGTCATCGCCGAGCCCTATGGCAATCCGGCAATTTCCGAGCTCGGTCAATGGGCTCAGCGGACGGGCCATCAACTCGTCAGACCGGGGATCACACGGCCGGAATTCAGCACTGCGGACGGCGTTCTCCGCGTTGATCCCGAGCTCGCAGCGTCCACCAAGGATGGGCGATCCTCGTGGATCATTTACCAGCAGTTCCGCGTTGCCCATGGAGCTCGTTCCCTGAACCAACCGATTGTGGCTGGCGGTTCGGATGCTAATGCTGTAGTTACGCCCAACGGATATCGTCACACCATTGCCGAGGAACATGGGGCACTGCGTGCCATGCTTGCCGATATCGACACCAAGCTAAAGTCCGGGGCGGTAGTTGAAGCGAACCTCGATCCTTCAATCCACAATATCCGAAATCTGGAAAAAGCCGACGCCCTCGGAGCATGGATCGCCATGAACGCTGCGGACGCCGGCATCCGCTCGGACTATCCTGACTATCGCGCCCATCACCGCAAGCATCTTATTGATTACGTTAATGCCTACCTGATTCGTTAGTCCGACAATCCGCAGATGCTTGGCAGATGACGGTCAGATCAGCACCGATAAAAGTCGGCTATTGGGAAAGCTACATCGCGTCTGACCCCAATTCCGGGAGGATCACGGGCAACTCGGGACTTGACCCACCACCAAATCACACGGATATGTGCGAGGACTAGTCCGTCGTTCGCACGGCGCTCAGGAAAAGTGGCGCGCCAAGCTTGTCCGAATAATTCGGGCGGAATCGATCGATGCTGTACAAATTCGCAACGTCAACTTTGCGCGGACCGAGTTTCGGATCGGGCATCGGCGCGTGTGTATATTTTCCGTCCTGCACAGCGATCAACCTTCCGTGCACTCCATCGCGAATTAAATCCATCGCCAAATTTGCAAACGTCATCGCCACCATTTGATCCAGCGCGTCAGCTTCGCCGCTCCGCAAATCGTAAGTAAGATCGGAGTTCAGCGTTTCAATTCCTGTGCGCCGGTGAAATTCTTCCGCGATCGCCTGGCCAATATCCGTTTTCTTGCGGTGACCGTACGCGTCAGCTTCGCCGAACTCTTCGACCTTTCTTCCCTTCCACACCGCACCTTCGGACGCAATCACAAACGCGTAGCGGCTGGGATTTCTGTCGCGATCTTCGACGAGAATTTGTATCAGCCGGTCCAAATCGAATTCCACTTCGGGCAGCACGCATCGCGCGGACGTGACCCACGCCGTATAAAGTGCTGTGAACCCTGCATCGCGCCCGAAAATGCGGAAAACTCCGACTCGTTCGTGTGAACCAAGAGTTGTGCGCTGGCGCGTGACTAATTCCTTGGCGCGCGTAATCGCCGTGGAAAATCCGATGCAATATTCCGTGCCTTGCACATCGTTATCCATCGTTTTCGGAATTCCCATCAGCGGAACGCCGGCGCTATCCAGCACGTGCGCGAAACTCAGCGTGTCGTCGCCGCCGATTACGATCAGGTGATCCAATCCAAGCGCCTCTACGTTGCGATGCACAACGGGCGTCAAATCAAATGTGCCATTCCCGCGATCGTAAGTTTTGCGTTCGTGTTCCGAAAGATGCGCCGGAAGATTCGCGGCCTTAATTTTTTGCGGATTCGTGCGTGACGTGTGCAGAATTGTTCCGCCGGTGCGATCGATTCCACGCGTGTTCGTGCGATCGAGCGGAAGAATATAATTTTCGTCCAACTCCGGGCCGATGCGCATGTGCGTCAGGCCTTCCCATCCGCGCCGAATGCCAATCACTTCGGCGCCCATGTGCGTGGCCTTATAAACGACGCTTTTAATTACGGAATTCAGGCCAGAGACATCGCCTCCGCCGGTGAGAATGCCGATTCTGCGAACGATGGTCATAATGTCCAATCCTCTAAGAGAGATTCCAAGAAAAAGTTTAGCACGACGGGGCGTTATGGGGATTTCAGGATGATGAATCCGTCGAATCGGTCTAACAACACCGATTAATCTTGGAATACCGCCGTTGCAGCGAATCCAAATAGAACTCATCGCGCGAAAGCGGAGCCGTTATTTTTGCGCCAAGAATTTCATTTCGGCGAATGCTCCGCAGATAATTCTCGTAAGCAGCATCACCGAAAATCTGCCGCAACGCCCACCAGATTTGCCGCGAGCGAAACTTCGCAGAATAAATCACGCGTCGCATCAGTCGCCCTCCGCCCACTGAGTTTTCACATACGGCGCTTCGTGCAACACCGGTGGCATCGCGATATTCCAAATTCGTACCCATTCAAATAGGGCTTCGACGACGAGCACCAGCACCATCAACGCCAGCGCCGCCGTCACCGCCGCATCCAATCGCTGATTAAATACTTGCCGTCCGATTTCAGCCACTTTCTCCGACGGAACCACGCCCGACGCAATTCGCGCCGCCATTTGATTCGCCGCGGAAAGAAACCCCAATCGCGGATCGGCGCTGAATATTTTTTCGTAGCTGGCCGTCATCGTCACCGTCACCAACGCTACCGCAGGCCCCAGCGTGACCCACAAATATTTTCGTTTGCCCATTTTCAGCAGAATTGTCGTCGCCACTACCAGCGCAACCGCTGCCAGCAACTGATTCGCAATTCCAAAAAGCGGCCAGAGCGAATTAATTCCACCCAGCGGATCCAACACGCCCTGATACAGAAAATATCCCCACGCGCCAGTGATCAGCGCGCTTGAAAATAAAATTCCGCCGTACGAGCCGGTGCGTCCGAGCGGCTTGCTGATGTGCCCGAGCATGTCCTGCACCATGAAGCGTCCCACGCGAGTTCCTGCATCCAGCACAGTTAAAATAAAAAGCGCCTCGAACATAATCGCGAAGTGATACCACAGCGCCATCAAGTGCGGCCCGCCAATCGTGTGACTGAAAATTTGCGCCATGCCCACAGCCAGCGAAGGCGCGCCGCCGGTGCGATTCAGCAAAGTTTGTTCGCCGACCATGTGCGCTAGATCCGTCATCGTTTGCGGCGCAAGTGAGTAGCCCCATCCGGAAATTGTTTGCGCCGCCGATTCCACCGTGCCGCCAACAATCGCCGGCGGACTATTCATCGCGAAATAAACACCCGGCTGCAACGCGCATGCGGCCACCATCGCCATTACGCCGACGAAAGATTCCATCAGCATCGCGCCGTATCCCACCAATCGCGCGTGAGTTTCCCGCATAATCATTTTCGGAGTTGTACCCGAAGAAACCAGCGCATGAAATCCGCTGACGGCGCCACACGCAATCGTGATGAAACAAAACGGAAATATTTTCCCGGCAAAAACCGGGCCGGTGCCGTCCGCAAAACGCGATAGCGCGGGCATCTGCACAATCGGACGCACTAATAGAATTCCGCCAGCCAGCGCAAAAACTGCACCGGCTTTAATGAACGCACTTAAATAATCGCGCGGAGCCAGCAATAACCAGACCGGCAGCGCCGAAGCCGCAAATCCGTAAATAATTAATCCCACCGCCAGCGCCGGAGCGGAAAGCGAAAAAATCCGCGCCCATGAAGGCGCGCCCGCCACCCATTGCCCGGCGACAACGTCGAGCAGGACAAGCGACACTCCGATAGCCGACGCTTCCAGCACGCGTCCCGGCCGCCAGTAACGCAAATAAAGTCCCATCAACATTGCGATGGGAATTGTCATCGCCAGCGTGAACATTCCCCACGGCGAAGCTTTCAGCGCGTTCACCACAACCAGTCCGACTACCGCCAGCAAAATAATCATGATCGCCAGTACGGCAATTTGCGCGATGAATCCGCCACGACGGCTGACCTCTTCGCGTGCCATTTGCCCCAGCGATTTTCCGTCGCGCCGCATCGAACAAAATAAAATTACGAAATCCTGCACGCATCCGCCGAGCACCGCGCCGATAATCAGCCAAAGCGTTCCCGGCAAATATCCAAATTGCGCGGCAAGCGTTGGACCGACAAGCGGGCCCGGCCCGGCAATCGCCGCGAAGTGATGGCCCAGCAAAACCCATTTATTTGTGGGAACGTAATCACGCCCGTCATCCAGACGCTCTGCGGGAGTGGCACGGGTTGCATCGAGCGCTAAAACCTTTGCGGAAATAAATGCGGAATAAAAACGGTAGGCAACCAGGTAGGTGCAGGCCGCGGCAATAACAAACCACGTCGCGTTCAGCGGCTCGCCGCGCTCAAATGCAATCGCGGAAAGTCCGGCAGCGCCCGCAAGCGCCACCGCGGCCCACACCAACACCCGGAAAATCTTCATTTAGTGTGCGTTGTAACTTCCATTGATGAAAGCGTCCACGTCTTTGTGCAATTTCGCGTGCGCCTTTTCGTCAATGTACACCATATGCCCGGCTTCGTAATACGAAAAGCTGATATTTTTTCTGATATCAGGTTCGAGCCCCATGTGCCCCACGGTGTATTCAATGCCGTGAAACACGGTGGCCACATCGTAGTATCCGCAGACGACCAGCACTTTCAAATAAGTTTGCTGGGTCATTGCGGCACGCAAAGTTTCAGCAACATTGTTATATCCATTTTCATCCCACGGACGAACGTTGCCGCTGACCGCGTAATATCCTTCCGTTTCCCATTTCAATTCGCGTCGAGCGTAATCCTGAAACGCCGCGGCGTACGCGCCTTCGTACGACGCCTCGCTCGGATCATACGAAGTGCGCTCGCCGGCCGCGTCGGCGTCCATTCCCTCGAAACGCGAATCCAATCGTCCAACCGTGCGGCGCTTTTCGCGTTCGAGTTCTTTGAACCAGCGCGTATCATTAATTCGCAGATTCGTTTCCTCGATGTACTTCGGCGAAAGCCCCGTGAAATGCGCGATATCCGCCACAACCTTCGCGCGTTCCGCGCCAGTGAGCTGATCGCCCTTCATCAGCGCCGACGCGTATTCACCGTCCGCAAATTCGCGCGCGGCCTGCGCTACTTGTTCCACGCTCTTGCTCTGCATATCCGCCGGAAGCATTTTGTGATACCACGCGGTCGTCGAATATGTCGGCAGGAACGAAACCGGCGGCAAATCGTTGCCGGGACCGAAATTCAGCGAATCAAAATTCATCACCGCGGAAACCAGCACGATGCCATTCAAATAAATTTCATGCCGGCGCTGCAAAGTGCCAGAGAGCTGTGCCGATCGAGTGGTGCCGTAACTCTCGCCGATCAAATATTTCGGTGAAGCCCAGCGCTGATTTCGCGTGATGTACTGGTAAATGAAATCCGCAAAATAATTCGCGTCCTCGGTCAGTCCGTGGAATTGCGCCGGAGCTTCGCCGGGCGCGGGACGGCTGTAGCCAGTCGAAATCGCGTCAATGAAAACGAGATCCGTCGCGTCCAGGAAAGAATCTTCATTGTCGGTGATCGAATATGGCGCGGGCATTCCGTGGCCATCGGGCGTCAGCACCACGCGCCGCGGACCAAATCCCAAATGGACGAAAAGCGAAGCCGAGCCGGGACCGCCGTTGTAAGAAAACGCGACGGGCCGCTTGGAAGCATCGTCCGCGCCATCTTTCGTATAGGCCACGTAGAAAAATGTTGTCTTCGGCTCGCCGGCGTCATCCTTAATTACATACGTGCCGGCAGTGGCCGTGTAATTCATCATCTGGCCGCCGATTTTTGCGCTGTGCTTCGTCACCGAAATTTTTTCTTCCGGTGGAGGTACGCGCCG
>DATBYL010000057.1:0-16722 GCA_036513735.1 Candidatus Acidiferrales bacterium | reverse complement strand
CGCGAGCAATCCGAAGTGGCCGTTGGCGCGGACGCCGCAAATGTTGGAAACAAGTTTACCGGGAGTGTTCGCGGTGGGCGATGTGCGTTCGGGAAATGTGAAGCGGGTGGCGTCGGCGGTGGGCGAAGGCGCGATTGCGGTTCACATGGTGCATCGAGCGCTGGCGGAGTTGTAATTATAAATTTCGATTTCAGGAGGCGTGAAAATGGCACAACAGGGCTGCACGCACATGAATCAGATCAAAGTTAGGACGACGAAAATTCACGTTTGCGCGGAATGCATAAAGTTGGGCGATACCTGGGTGCATTTGCGGCTGTGCATGATTTGCGGGAACGTCGGATGCTGCGATTCGTCGAAGAATAAGCACGCTACGAAACATTTTCATGCAACGAAGCACCCGATCATGCGCTCGATTGAACCCGGCGAAGATTGGGGCTGGTGCTACGTTGATGAAGTGGAGTTGGACTTTGCGTAGACATTGCATTTTGCGTAAAGTTCGCGCGACGGCGTTTGAATGGAGAGAGGAGCGGAGCTATGGCCGACGGAGCACGTGGAGTGGTCCCTCGAACATTTATTCGGCGAGTGGAGGCGGATGGAGTAAGCGTTTTTTATCGTGAAGCGGGACCTGCGAATGCGCCTGTCGTACTTTTGTTGCACGGATTTCCAACTTCTTCGTTTCAGTACCGCGAATTAATTCCGCGTCTTGCGGATAAGTATCGAGTGATTGCTCCGGATCTTCCGGGCTTTGGATTCACAGTTGTTCCCGCCGAGCGAAAATACGAATATTCCTTTGAGGCATTGGCGAAAACGATTCTCGCGTTTACTGACGCGCTGAAACTATCGCGTTACGCGCTTTATGTCTTCGATTATGGCGCGCCGACGGGATTGCGTTTGGCAATGGCGCGGCCCGAGCGCGTGACGGCGATCGTTTCGCAGAATGGAAATGCGTATGAGGAAGGGTTGGGAGACGCGTGGGCTCTGATCCGGAAATATTGGGCGACGCCTTCGGCGGAAAATCGCGACGTCGTGCGGAAAATACTGACCGCGGACGGATTGCGCTGGCAATACACGGCAGGCGCGCCGGATGAGAATGCGATTGATCCTGTGGGCTACACGTTGGATGCCGCGATGATTGAGCGGCCCGGGAATATGGAAATTCAATTGGATTTGTTTCTCGACTATGCAAATAATGTGAAGCTTTATCCGGCGTTTCAGGAATATTTCCGGAAATCGAAGCCGCCGCTGCTGGCGATCTGGGGGAAGAACGATCCATTTTTTATTCCGCCCGGAGCGGAGGCGTTTCGGCGAGATATCCCAAATGCGATTGTGAAATTTTTGGATACGGGACATTTTGCGCTGGAGACAAATGTTGAGGAGATTAGCGCGGAGATGAGGAAGTTTCTTGCGGAGGTTGTGCGGTGAGAATATCCGTCGATTCGTTTGGAGAAATTGTGCGGCGAGTATCGCGCCCGGCCGGCATTTTGGCGTTGCTGCTGATTTGTTGCGGGCTTTCGGCGCAGAACGAAACGCACCGCGTGCGGAATATTGTTTTGGTGCACGGAGCGTGGGCGGATGGATCGGGATGGCGCGGCGTTTACGATATTTTGGTGAAGGATGGCTACAACGTCAGCCTGGTGCAGGAGCCGGAGACAACTTTCAAAGAAGATGTAGCGGCGACGAAACGTATTCTTGCTTTGCAAGATGGGCCGTGCATTCTTGTGGCGCACAGTTATGGCGGCTCGGTGATCACGGAAGCCGGAACGGACGCGAAAGTTGTGGGTCTGGTGTATGTTGCGGCGCACATGCCTGACGCTGGCGAGAATGAGTCGGACGACGGGAAGCGTTTTCCGAGTGACCTGAGCAAATCTTCCGTAATGAAAAAGACGGCGGGTGGCTTTACTTATTTGGACGCGGCGCAGTTTCATGAATATTTCGCGGCGGATCTTCCGGCGGAGCAGGCTGCGTTCATGGCGCGGTCGCAGGTATTTAATTTTGCTGACAATTTCAAGGGCGTGATCACAACTGCTGCGTGGAGAAGCAAACCGAGCTGGGCGGCGGTGGCGACGCATGACCGGGTCATCAATCCGGATTTGGAGCGATGGTATGCGACGCGCGCGAAGAGTCACACTGTGGAAGTTTCGGGCGCGAGTCACTGCGTATACGTTTCCCATCCGAACGAAGTAGCGGCGCTGATTGAGGATGCCGCGATGCACGCGCGATAACGAAAAGGTGCGCGGCGAAGTGAATGGAAAGTTAATGTTGACGGCCGCAGCCAGCGCGGGACTGATGTTCGCAAATATGCTCGATAAACACACGCTGGCGATAATCAGCATCGTGGGAAGTTCGCTGGACGTGATCGGATCGCTGTATTTGGCATACGATCTTTTGGGCGGACAACACGGGCCGCTGCGCACGTTGACGAGAGCGGTGACGTACGGCGTGATTTTCGGCGTGGGGTACGGTCTCGCGCTGGGATTTATTTTTGGTCTTGCAAGCGGCGTGACGCACGGGGGTACGCTGGCCGTGGAATTTTCGCGAATATCGCGTCAACGGCCGCGATCTGGATTCTGGTTTGATTCAGCGATGAGCGCGATCCGCGGATGCGGTTACGGATTGGGAAGCGCGTTCTTGTTCGGAACAAAATTTGGAATTACATTTGGCGTGTTGAGTACAGTCGGGCAAGTAATTGGATATCGAGTGGGTGTGCGGCCATCGCTCGACTATGCGCCTTCCTCGCGGCCGCGCATGACACTGCGTTTATTTCTAGCGGCGGTAAATCGAACATTCGGATACGCGATTGCAGGGTATGTGAGCGCGCTAGTTGCGCATCAGCGCGCCGGAGCAATGATGTTCGGATTGAAATTGGGATTATTAGTTGGCGTAGTGTCTGGAGTTGTGACATTTCTGATTCCGTTTGTGGAGTGGCGCACGGATCATTTGCCCGAAAAGCGTATGGGAATTTTCGGAGTGATGATGATACTGATCGGATTTGCGCTGCAGTCGGTGCAATATTTTGTGACGCTGATGCAGACTGGCGCGAAATGATGAAAGGCGTGCTTCGCAATTTTATTTTTGGTGCGCTGGTGATTGCGAGCGCGGCGACGGTGCGCGCGTCGCAAGAATCGCCGAAACCCCCGGCGAAAAATGATTATGCGAATGGCGAGAATTGGTTGTGCAGGCCAGGGCGTGCGGATGCCTGCGCGGAGGATTTGTCGACGACTGTGATTTCGGCAGACGGAAAAATGACGCGCGAAGATTTTGTGGCTGATCCAAACGCGCCGATTGATTGTTTTTATGTTTATCCGACCGTATCAAACGATCGCAGCGGAAATAGCGGCATGGTTGCGGGTGCGGAAGAGAAGCGTGTGGCGCGAACGCAGTTTGCGCGGTTCGGTTCCAAGTGCAAATTGTATGCGCCGATGTATCGCCAGGTGACGTTGACTGCGCTGATTGCTTCTGAAACTGGGCATCCGATTCGAGTGGATCGTTTGCTTGCGTACAACGACGTGGTCGACGCATGGAATTATTATTTGCAGCACGACAATCACGGACGCGGGGTTGTTTTGATTGGCCATTCGCAAGGCTCGAACATTTTGACCCCGCTCGTTAAAAACGAGATTGATGGAAAGCCCGTGCAGACGCGAATTATTTCGGTGTTGTTGATTGGAACGAGTTTGCCTGTGCCGAAAGGAAAAGACGTTGGCGGCGCGTTTCAGAATATTCCGCTGTGCCGCTCGGCGAATCAAATTGGATGTGTGATTACTTATTCTTCGTTTCGAGTGATGTCGCCACCGCCGCCGAATAGTCTGTTCGGAAGAGTGAGCGGAGAAAATATGGTTGCTGCTTGCACGAATCCCGCGGCGCTTGGCGGAGGCAGCGGCGAGTTGCATTCATATTTGGGAGCGCGCGGAAGCGGATTGATCAATGCGGACGAGTCGGCTGCGGGGACGTGGGTGAAAGGTGGAGCGGCGATCACAACTACATTTGTGAGCGTGCCGGGAATGTTGACGGCGGAATGCGTGAGCGATGAACACGGATCGTATTTGGCGGTGACGATTCACGCCGATCCTGCCGGCGCGCGAGCGAACGACATTGTGGGAGATGTGGTGGTGGATGGTCAGGTGATGAAGGAGTGGGGACTGCACTTGATCGATATGCAGTTAGCGATGGGGAATTTGGTTTGGATTGTGGGAGAGGAAGGGAAGGCGTATTTGGCGGGAAAGAAGTAGGCTCGTGCAGCGAACAAACAGGCCGGGCGGAATGCTCGCGCCCGGCCCGATAGTGGCTTACTGCGAGGACTTCCGGCGTATTTCTGGTGGAACTACTTTACGGCCGCGTCTACCGAGCGGACGGCTACCCAGCTATCGCCTCGCTTGGTGAACACGTCCATCCACAGATATTTTCCGCTGGAGTCTTTTCCTTTGGTCGTGCTCTTCTCGGTGTCTGTGCCCTGAGCGATGGCTACGCCTCCGACAACTTTTACGGTGATGGGGCCGAAATCGAATGACGCGAGTTTGTAGTCGCCTGATTTAAGTCCAGCGACGAATTGAGCTTTAGTTTGAGTGGTGCCGTCGGGGCCGAGGCCAACCCAATCGTCTCCTAGAATCGCGCTAAGTTTGTCGGCATCGCCGGCTTTCATGGCGTCGGTCCAGTCATGTTCGAGTTGCTTGATGGAATCTGAGATGCTTGGGCCTGCGGGCGCAGCTTTGGGCTTCATCGTCATTGCCTGGCCGTAGACGAGTCCTACGGACGCACAGATCAGCAGAAGTGCTCCTGCGAGTTTCTTCATTTTTTCTCTCTCCGATTTAGTTTTGTGGAATCTGGACGGGGCCTGTGTTGCTGGGCGGGAGTTTTATACGATTGGAGGGGAATGTCAATTGCGAGTAGGAGCCGGGCGACGTTCTTGGAGTAAGGATTGACCTGATGGCGTGAGCCGAATTATTTCTTGGCCGTTTTTATTTACGCGCTGGATTAGTTGGCGGTCGTTCGCGTCTTCCCACACGGGAAGTTTGGGACATGAGGTGCGCCAGGCGTCCATCACTTCGGAGTAGGTGCGATCGCGGGCGGAGAGCCACTCGAGGAGATCGAGGATTAGTGGTTCGAGTGCGTCGGACATTCTGTTTCCTCTGCGGCTACTATAAACATATCAGTGAATGGGAATGATGGAGCAGGGAATTTACTCGACATGTTGATGAGGGCGATGTATAAGCGCGGGGACGGTTGAGACACCTTCGGAGGAAAACGATGCGCAAGAGAGTGGTGATGGGATCGGTTGCGGCGATGATGCTGATGGGAATGGTGATGGTGGCGCGGGCGGCGGATGATCCGATCAGCGGAACGTGGAAGTTGAATCTGGCGAAATCGAAATTTGATCCAGGACCGGCGCCGAAAAGCACGACGGTCACGATTAGGGTGGAGAACGACGTCGAAACATTTTCGTCGGACGGAATGGATGCGGCGGGAAAAGCGACGCATACGGAGTTCACGGCGAAGTTTGGCGGGCCAGATGTGCCGGTGACCGGAGTTCCGTACGCGGACACGATTGCGTTGAAACGCATTGGGCCGAAACAAATTATCGGGACGTACAAGAAGGGCGGAAAAGTTACGGTGACGGTGCATGTGGTGGTTTCGGCGGACGGGAAAACGCGCCGGCTGACGTATGACGGGAAGAATCTGGATGGAAAAGCGGTGCACGATGATGTGGTGTATGACAAGGTGATGTAGATTTCGCTGAAGAATTACTGGGAAAGATTGAAGGCCCATCGTTTTTGGATGGGCCTTTTTTTATTTTTGGAGAAAAACGCCGATCGGGAGATCGGCGTTCCCGGGAGCTAATTTCCGGTGGTTATTACAACGCGGAAACGGGCTTTACCGCTCATCATGCGGTCGTAGGCTTCGGCGGCGCGTTCCAGCGGGAAGGATTCGTTCATGGAGCGGACGCCGGTGAGGACGCTGAATGCGAGAGTGTCCTGCGAATCGACGGAAGTGCCTGCCGCCCAGCCTTTCACTGACTGGCGTCTGCCAAGAAGTTGGAGAGATGGAACTTCGAGCGAAGGAACCGCGCCGATAATTGTGAACGTTCCGTTCACGGCGAGGCCCCCGATTACGGCTTTCATCGCGTCAGCATTGGTAACGGTTGCGAGGATCACCTGAGCGCCACCGAGTTTCTGAAGTTCGGCGGAGGGATCCTGCGTTTGGCTATCAATATAAATTGATGCGCCGAGTTTTTTCGCGAGAGGTTCTTTGTCTTTGCCGCGAGCGATGGCAATTGTTTTGAAGCCGGATTTCGCGGCGTACTGGATGGCGAGATGACCGAGTCCGCCGAGGCCGAGAACGGCGACGATTTCGCCGGGGCGTGCGCCGCTGTTGCGAAGACAATTGAACGTGGTGATTCCGGCGCAGAGGAGCGGAGCGGCGTCGACGGAGGAAAGTTCTTCGGGGACGCGCGCGAGGGCGGATGCGTCGGCGAGCATGTAGTCCGCATAGCCGCCGTCGCGTGTGATGCCGGTGATGAGTGTGAGCGTTTGGCAGGAAAAGAAATTTCCACGGCGGCACATTGCGCAGTAGCCGCAGAATCCGGCGTTCCAGCCGACTCCAACGCGATCGCCGATGGACCAGCCGGTGACGCCGGAGCCGAGCGCGTCAATTACCCCGACGACTTCATGGCCGGGGACTTGCGGATATTTTAGTCCGGGCCAGTGGCCTTCCTTGACGAGCGAATCGCTGTGACAAATTCCGCAGGCCTGCACTTTAATGCGGACATCCCGAGGGCCGGGCTGCGGGATATCGCGTTCTACAAGTTCAAATGGACCGGTGGGGCGTGAGATTTGGACTGCGCGCATTTTTTTAGCGGACGTCGGCATAAGTTCCTCCAATGATTAGTGGCACTCGTATAGATGAGTAAAACCGCGATCAGGTGACATGGAGTCGAAAATAATTCATGGGATTGTAAAAGTGTAGCTCGGCACGGAAAATCTCGCCGATATTTAGGGCGAGCGTGGGAGCGGCGAATCCACTTTCGCCCGTTTTTATTTGGGTGTAGGTTAACGGCGGGAGAGCGCATGGCAAATTATCCTGAGAAGATTTCGGCGGGACATTTGGAGTTGAGTACCTGCGCCGATGGGGCCGCGATTGTTGTGAAGTGCGCTGGACGACTGACGGCCGAAAATTCGGGAGCGTTAAAAAGTCATGTGCGCAGCATGATTCCGAATGAGAAGAGGATTGTTTTGGATCTGAGTGATTTGACTGCGATGGATAGTTCGGGATTGGGGACTGTTGTGGGGCTTTACGTTTCGGCGCGCCATGCGAAGTGCGAATTCCAGTTGGTGAATTTGAGTAAGAGGGTGCGGGAGTTGCTTGGACTCAGCAATTTATTGGGGGTGTTTGAGGATTGCGGGAAGTATGGCGCGGGGAGGATGTAGGAGTGCGGAGGCTCGATTGCGTTGTTAGTGAAAAGGGGCGAATGACTATGAAGAAGAAAGTTGCGATGACTGCGATTTTGGTGATTTGTGGAATTGTGGCGTTGGGCGGAGTTTTGTTGGCGCGGCCTGCTGCGGGAGATGTGAAGATTGTTATGAATCGGAATTCGGATGCGGAGGCTTCGCGGGCGTTTCGGTTTGCGGACGTGCCTTCGCCGATTAAGGATAACGCGGCGGCGAAGGCGTCACTGATGATTGTGGATGGAGAGATTGATGGGAACAGCGCGGCGCTGAGCGCGTTGACCGACGGAATGCTGCCCGGCGAAGAAGATGAACCCGACGCGAATTTCTTTTTTGAGGCGGGAACGTGGGGCGGGCGATTCCGAATGGATTTTGCGAATGTGATCGAGATCGCGCAGGTGAATACCTATTCGTGGCATCCGAACACGCGCGGGCCGCAAGTCTATAAGGTCTACGGAAGCGACGGGACCGGCGCGAATTTTAATGGAGCGCCAAAGGCGAATATCGATCCGGTAAGCTGCGGATGGAAGGTGATTGCCAGCGTGGATACCCGAACTCAGTTTGGAGAAAACGGCGGGCAGTACGGCGTGAGCGTGAGCGGAGCCGCGGGAAGTTTGGGGAAGTTCAGATATTTATTGTTTTCGGTTTTTCAGACGGAAGTGGATGATGAATTTGGGAATACGTTTTATAGCGAGATTGATGTGATTGCGAAGAAGTAAGCGGACAAAGCCTTAGCCGCCCGCGGGTTGCGATGCGCGCGAGCGGCTGGCGAAAATAAATTTTGGTTGCGCGAAAATTTAGGCCGAGGCGGCGCTGGTGATCGAAATAGTGGACGCTTCGTAGCCTTCATCTTCGGCAATTTTTTGTGCGGCGGCGCGGAGAGTGGGTTCGGGCGTCTCGCGAGGAAGCGCGAGGTGGCGACGGACGACTTCTTCTCCGGCTTCAATGCGAACCAGCCAATTTGATTTATCTAAATCCCAGGAAATTTCGACTCGATCGGCTTGCATCGGGACCTCCTTAAAGACTGGGTGCGATATGTAAGATGCACGCGACTGGAGTTTGGGTGCGGAACAAAGTTGTGCGCGGAGATTACTCAAGAATCTTAGCTAGATTAATTTTCTTTTCGCGGCGGTCGAGGAGGATTTTGTCGACAACTGTGACTGCTGTGACCCACACTGCGCCGGCGAGGTAGCCCGCGATTACGTCACTTGGATAGTGGACGCCGAGATAGATGCGCGAGAGGCCAATCATTGCGACCAAAATCACGGCGGCCAGCCAGACGAAGAATCTTTGTTTGCCGGGACGCATTCGGTCGGAAAGAACTGACGCAAGAATTCCGTAGAAACAAAGTGAGCCGAGGGCGTGACCGCTGGGGAAACTGTATGAACTCGGCGCGACGCCGAAAAACGCGACCGGGCGAGAGCGATGGAAAGAAAGTTTCAGAACATAGTCGAGCGTGCTGGCCCCGGTCATCGCGATGGCCAGAAATCCGGCGATTCTGGGGCGCTTGAAATAAAAACAAGCGCAGCCGACGAGCAAACCGAAACTCAATACCCACGTTACGGAACCTAAAAACGAAAATCCTTGCATGATGCTGGTGAGCAGCGGCGTGGCGTGATTGTGCACCGCACCGCGCACGGTTACGTCGAACTGATTGGTGTCACCTTTTATAACTTCTTCGGCCAGCCAACCGAAAAGTAGAAGCGCTCCGGCAGCGATGGCCAGCGATGCAATCAGGAAAGCTCCGAGTGCGAATTCGTTCGGTTTGGTTTTGGGATTGTGCATGGGTTTCTTGGCGCGGACGAGAGTTTACTCGAATTGTTTGCGAAAGTTTGCGAGCTGTAGTTTCAGATCGGAAATTTCTTGTTGTAGCGCGGAAACTTTTTGTTCGAGGCCGGCGATGCGGTCGACGACGGATGATGCGGGAGCGGCGCTTGCCATTGCCGATGGGAATGCGATAACGGATTTTGTCGATGGAGGCGGCGCGGATTCGGATTCGGCAGCGGCGTTCATGTCACCGGAAAGGAGATGTGTGTAGCGCGCCTCTTTCGTACCGGGCTGGCGGAGAAGAAGTTTGGCCAGCGGCGGATCGCGCTCGATTAAGTGGCGCAGAGTTGAGTTTACCGCGTCGAGATCGTCGAAGTGGTGCATGCGCTCGGCGCGGCTGCGAAGTTCGCCGGGAGTTTGAGGGCCGCGCAACAATAATTCGCAAAGGACAGCGGCTTCCGGGCGCGTGAAATTGAAGACGTCGGCCAGGCGATGCTCATATTTTTTAACTCGGCCGTCCATGTTGTCGCCTTTTCCGGCAAGGCTCTTTTGTTCCAGAGTGCGGAGCGCTTGCAGGACTGCGTCATCGTCGAGATGCATTTCCGGGGCGCGATTCGATTTCTGATTGCAGGCGTTGACCAGCGCGTTTAGGGAGAGCGGATAATATTCGGGCGTGGTAATTTCCTTTTCGATTAGGGCGCCCAGGATGCGGGCTTCAATATCGGTGAGCGAATAGGGCATATATTAATGATACATGGCGGCGGGGAGTTGCCCAAGATTCGGAGCCAGCTCTCGGCGCCGAGAAAATCTACAGAAAGCTGGAACATTATTGACATCCGGAGCGTACATACCTATAGCTATCTATTGGAGAGGTCGTTAAGCGATGGCCTGGTGGAAACGAGTGCGCGGGCTGTGGCGGCGCGAGGAATTGGCCGACGAGTTGGACGATGAGTTTCGCGCTCACGTCCAGATGCGCGCGGCGGATAATTTGTCGGCGGGAATGTCAGAAAGTGATGCGCGGCACGACGCGTTGAAGCGATTTGGCAACTTGACGTTGATGAAGGAAAGGACGCGCGAAATGGATCTGATGGGATGGATTGAAACGGCGGCGCAGGATTTGAAGTTCGCTGCGCGGATGCTGCGGAAGAGTCCCGGATTCACGGCGATTGCAGTGATGACGCTGGCGCTGGGAATCGGCGCGAACACGGCGATGTTCACAGTGGTGGAAAGTGTGATGGTGCGGCAACTGCCGTATACACACGCGTCGCGGATGGTCGTAATCGGACAGCGAGACGCGGACGATGTTGGAAACACTTCGTATCTGAATTACAAAAACGTGAAGGATCAAACGAAGTTGATGGATGAGGTTGCGTGTTACGTCGCAGACGCTGGGGTGGTACAGGGGAAGAACGGTTCGGTGAGCGTGGCGACGATACGGGCGACTCCGAACCTGTTCGCGATTCTCGGAGTGCATCCGATCATCGGACGAACATTTACGAAACAGGAAGGACAGATTGGCGGGCCGCAGGCGGTGCTGCTTGCCGAGGGAATGTGGAAGGATAATTTTGGGGCAGATCCGCGGATTATCGGCAAAACGGTGCTAGTGAATAATCAGGAACGCGTCGTTGTGGGCGTTATGCCCGCGCAATTTCGTTTTCCCGATACGGAGGGATCCGACATCGTGAAGGGCGTTTGGATTCCGATGCAGCCGACGAAGGAGATGGAAACGGAGCGCGGATTCGATCTGTTCGACGTTGTCGGTGAGATGAAACCCGGCGCGACGGCTACACAGGAGCAGACGGAACTTGGCGTAATCGTGAACGAAATTCAGCGAGTAGATGCGAAGGGCGCGAAGGACTTGAAATTATTCGTGCAGCCGTATCAAAAGTTGGTGACCGGCTCGCTGATCTCGGTTTTTGTTGCATTGGTTGTGGCGCTGGGATTGGTGCTGCTGATTGCGTGTGCGAATGTGGCGAATCTGCTGATTGCGAGATGCGTGGGCCGTCAACAGGAATTTGCCGTGCGCGCGGCGTTGGGCGCAGGGCGGACTCGATTAATGCGGCAACTCATTATTGAAGGCGGGTTGTTGAGCGCCTTGGGATGCGCGTTGGGGTTTGCCTTTGCGTGCCTTACAGTGATGTTGGTGCACAAGATGCCACCGGATGCGATTCCGCGCGCGGAAGAAATTGCGGTGCGATGGACGGTCGTGCTGATGCTCGCGGCAATCGCGACGGCGACGACAATTATTTCTTCTGTACTTCCCGCGCTGATGGTGGGACGAACGGACCCGCAGCGGGCGTTGCAGGGGGCGGCTCGGTCGACAGGGTCGCGATCGGCGAAGGGAAGATTGAGCAAGGGATTGGTTGCGGGCGAAGTGGCGCTTTCAGTTTTGCTGCTGGTCGCGACGGGATTATTGTTTCACACGATCTTGAATTTGGAACACGCGCAACTGGGATTTCAAACTTTGAATGTAACTGAGTTTATGGCGATGCCGGCGGACGCGGCGGGATTTGGGAATCTTGCCGTGTTGCCGGAAGAAAAACAGCCGTCGACATCGATCGCCGCACTGACCTATAAGCCGGCGTTGGAGCGAGTGCGCGCGGTGCCGGGAGTCGAGGAAGCGGCGTTGATATCTGCGCCGCCGCTTTCTGGAGTGAATCTGGGCGGGAATTTTGAAGTTGTTGGGCGGCCAAAAGACCCGGCGAATAAACCGGGCGCACTGTTTGCGGCCGTCAGTGGACAATACGAGCGCGTGATGAACACTCCCGTGATTCGCGGGCGCATGATCAATGAAGATGACTCGGCGAGCGCGCCGTTCGTTGTAGTGATCAATGAAAAGCTCGCGAACGACTATTTTGCGAACGAAGATCCGTTGGGCAAGCAACTTGATTTTGATGGCGAGCACACCGGCTTGAGAAAGATGGCCACAATTGTCGGAGTGCTTGGAACTCAAGTGGACGGTAGCGTTTCGGGCACGCCCAGTCATTTGGTGATGTTTTCGTACCAGCAGATTCCGACGACATCACTTTATTATGCGGGGTTGGTCAAGACGCTTGTGTTTTACGTAGTGAAGACCCGCGGAAATGTTGCGGTAGCTTCGGAAATGCGGAATGTGTTTCATCAAGTCGCGCCGGACATGGCGGTAGATAATTTTGAAGCGCTGCAAAAAACGGTGGACGACAGCACGTTCAGTTCGCGCCTTGGACTTTATTTGACGGGCGCATTTGCGGGAATGGCGGTGCTGATGGTGGTGGCGGGATTGTACGGAGTGCTGGCGCAAGTGGTGAGCTATCGCCGGCGTGAAATTGGATTGCGAATGGCATTGGGCGCTACGCCGGGAAGAATTTTGGCGATGGTTGTGCGGCAAGGCTCGGTGATGGTCGTGACGGGATTGATCATCGGACTAGCTGCGGCTGTTTTTGTGACGAAATTATTGAAAGACTTTTTGTATCGAGTGAATGCGGTGGATCCGTGGACGTACGTTGGTGTGGCAGTTTTGTTGCTGGTGGTTGGGAGCGTTGCCGCGTTGGTACCGGCGAGAAGGGCGGCGTCTGTCCAGCCGATGCAGGCTTTGCGCGAAGAGTAGCTACGGAGTTTTGCGAAGCATCTCAGTGATCCGTTTAGCGGCGTCGTGAATCACTCCCAGATTTTCGCCGAAGAAACGCACTTTGCCTTCGACTTCTTTGTCCAGCAAGATCGCGCCATCGCGCGTGGAAAGTTTTACGCTCAGTTTAACGGTTGTCGCACCGAGCACGGTGACGATCTCTCGCTCGGGTTGATTGCCCGCCTTAAATTTTTCCACTTCGGTGTTGAGCGTCACGAGGTCTGCAATTCCGTCGGCGCGATGATCTCCACTGCGAAAAACCCGCGCGTAGATTCCCGACGCTTGAAGTTTCTTAACGATGTCTTCGTAGATGGCCAGGCGAAATTCCGCGGGAATATTCACGTCGCCGGAGTCCACCGGCTCGACCAGAATCGCCGACGCGGGCGGCGATTTGGGCCGCGCCGGTTCGGCCGACGGCGATTCGCGCGGAATATGCGAAACTTTCGCGGCGTTTTTCACATGCACGCCACTGTTGATTAGATCCGCGCGGAATTTTTCCGCCTGATTTTTCGGAAGGGCGAAGATGGCGGCGTGTAGGCCGTTATCGGAATCGCGATATGTGACGGTGAGCACGTCAACTTTTTGAATCATTAGAAGCGTGAGCGCGGCCCCGCTGTCATAGGGCGCCGCCATGGCCGCGCCCCGCGCCAGTTCGCCGAGTCTTCCGCCACCTTCCGTAATTTCCGAACCGACGTAGATATCTTCAATGGAAGAAATCGAAATCGCGGCGCGCGATCGGCCGGCGTCGAAGTGAAGTTCGTTGGATTCAATTAGCAAAAGGCCTGTCGCGTCGTACTTCACATCTTGCATGCCGACGACGTGGCGGACGTGGAGAGCTTCGGCGGATGTGCTTTGCGTGTTTTGCGCGTAAATAACTGGAACTGCGAAAATTGCGAGCAGAGCGATAAATGCGATTCGAGGTTTGAGACGCATGGTGGGCGGATTCGGATGGCCCCTATGGGCGATTGAAACTATACACCCGTGAAGGTTATTCGAGAAAAATGCCGCGCGAGAATTTTTAATTGTTGGGATGCTGGCCGGATTCGGATTGTTTTTTCTGGCGGGCCAGTTCGTCGGCAACTTTTTTGCGGCGCGCCAATTCTTCGGTTTGGAGTTGCTTGATTACAGCGGCGGTAGATCTGCTGAAATTGTTGTCCACCCATCGCGGGACCATCCAGACGGGGTCTTCGCTGGCGGCGGATTGAAACGTGTTGTTGGCTTCGCTGTATTGATTTGTGCGGATTGAAATTACCGCTAGAACCGCTTGGTTTTCAGCGTTTCGTAATGATGAGCCATTTATTTTGCCCAGGTCTTGCATCGCATCGGCCTGACGGCCCATGTCGGTGTAAATCCAGGCGAGCTGAAGCAGCGTCTCCGATTCCTGAGGTAACGATTGATGCGCGTCCTCCAAAACTTTCGCGGCGTCATCAAGTCTTCCGGCGCGGTACATCCACCAGGCGAGTTCGCGCTGCATTCGAGCTCTGAATTCTGTCGAGTATTGCGATCCGGTCGCAAGCACAGTCCGCAAAAGCTCGGTGGCATCCGCTTGATTTCCGTTGAGCAATTGTAAGCCTGCCAGTTCAACCGACGATGCAAAATACGAATCGGATTTTTTATCGTCGGCAAATGCCCAACTCATATCCTGAGCAAAGTCAGCCGGAGCTTTGCGCGGTTCGTTCACCGCCAGCGCTCTGCTCAGCAGCCGCCAGTCGCTTAAATCTTTGCCGCGGCGAGCAGCTTCCCACGCGGCGGGCGCGGTTTCAGCCGCGTCGCCGGAACGCCACTCAGCCTCGGCCAATCCGTGCCACGCGCGAACATAATTTAGCGTTGCCGCCAGAGCTTCTTTGTAGCGCGCGATACTTTTTGCAAAATCGCCATGGGTGTCGAGAGCTTCGGCCTGATCGGTGAGAAATATTGGGCGAATCGCCAGCGGGCGCTGCGGAGTTTCCGCCCATCCCTGCGAAGTGATTTCCGATTGCATGGCGGCCAGGCGTTCGCTCGCCGCCGGATGCGATTGAAAGTATTGTCCAAGAGAATCGACAGAAACCTGCGCGATTTCTTCGATGGGCGATCCCGCGCGGCGGTTCGGATCGGATTCCTCGGCTTCCAGTTTTTCAAAACGCTTCATCAACGCGATGCCGCCTTCGGGCGAATAACCTCGGCTAACCGCGATGTCCAGTCCGACGCGATCCGCTTCCAATTCCTGTTCCTTGGAATATCCGGCCTGAAAAATTTCCACGGCTGGCCGGCCGAGTTGGTAGAAAACGCCCAGGCCGTATTTTTTCGCGGCCAGTTCATATTGCAGACGCTCGATGGAGTGGCGATCATCCACGTGCGTAATTTCGTGGCCCAGCACGGCGGCGAGTTCGTCTTCGGATTCGAGAAGATTTAGTAGTCCGCGGCCGACGACGATGCTGCCGCCCGGAAGCGCGAAGGCGTTTACGAGATACGGATTGTCGTCGAGATAAAAATGATAGCGAATGGCTTGCCGCTGCACCTGCGGAGTGAGCAGATAGCCGACGGTATTTAAATAGTGCTCGATATTTTCGGCATCGCCACTCTTGTCGCTATCAAAGCGATGCAGATCGGTGAGCCCATATTCCTTGGCGATTTGCGCGCCGATTTGATTTTCTTCTTCGTCGCTGATGCGGGTGAGAACGAGTGGAATGCGAGAGGCTTCGCGTTCCGTATCAGCGACGAGATAAAGAACAGGCGCTGGCGAAATGGGCGCTTCGGATTTCGCGCGTTGCAGGAAATAAAGTGCGGCGCAACCGGCGATCAGAATAGCCACTAGAATAATCCAGCGCGTCACAGAACCTTCCTGAGCAGTTCACGGTGCTTCGCGTAAAGAAAACTTACGGCCAGAAGTGTGAGGCCAAGTCCCATGAACGAAATAATGCGGCCCAGCGCGTCAAGATTCCATACGTCATGCACGATAATGCGGCCCACGCAAAGGACGAAGAGTAGAAGGCTGAACCAGCGATAAGCGCGCTCGTCCATCTTCAGAACGATCAGGAAAATGATCAGCGCTTCCAGTCCCCACGCGGCGGTCAAATAGCCCCTGCGAACTTCCAAACTGAGCAAAACTGTTAGAAGAATTGTCGGCACGAAGAAAAATAAATGCTGTGGATAGATGCGAACGAGCGTCCAAAATCTTCGGAGCGCGTTCCCTAGACGACTGCCGGTCTTCGCAGAATTTTCCGCATCCGCGATTTCATTTTCCTTGCGGGCCTGCTTGGTGATTTGCGTGACTACAAAAAGAATGTATAGAAGTGCGGAGGCAGCGACGACTGTGGCGATGCGCGTGTTCGTGAAGTGCCAGCGGCCGATTTGGTAGAAATTGTCGAAAGCGCATCGCACGCCGACCAGAAGCGCCAGTCCGAATGATTGATCGCGAAATGTGGCGAGCTTACGGATGCCACCCGCGAAATACAAAACTACCACCAGCGCCGCCCACGCTACCGCAACCCATTCGGTGGAAAGTTGAAAACGGATGAGCGAGACGATGGAAATTGTGCCGAGCCAGAAAAGGATTGCGCGGAAGCGCGAGGTTTCCTCAGAAGTGAGCGCCACATAAAAATATAATGCGGCGAGAAGTGAGACGGTCAGCACGCGCGCGGAGAAATGTCCGATCGTTGCAACCGAATTCAGATCCGCGAAGAAAATGCGCGCGAAGCTGGCCAGCAGCAAAATGCGCGACTGAATCAGCAGCGGACGATCCGGCAATGCGCGCGCGGCTTCCAGCAGAATCATCGCGAAAACTCCCCACGCTAGCGCGATCGCGGCGCTGGTCAGTTCGCGCCACAGCAAATCGGCCACGAGGATTGTTGCCGCGCCGCTGTAAAGAGCGGTAAGGCCGCCGAAACGCGCGAACGCATCCGCAGCGAACGCGCCCGGCGTGCCGGAATCGTG
>DATBYL010000056.1:0-2675 GCA_036513735.1 Candidatus Acidiferrales bacterium | reverse complement strand
AGCGTCTTCACGCTTTCGATCCATCAGCTAAATAATTATCCCGCACGAAAGCCGCCCTCGAATATTGATCTAAATTTGCCGGATCGAATCGGCGATGACGAATACCTGAATATTCTTGGAGAAGGAATGTTTCGTGCGTTCGAGGAATTTCAGCCGGAAATAATTTTCTATGTCGCCGGCGCAGATCCATATCGTGAAGACCAGCTAGGCGGCCTCGCGTTAACAATCGACGGGCTGCGCGAACGTGACCGCCTGGTGTTCGATCACGCCCGCCGCCAAAATGTTCCCTTAGCAATCACGCAAGCCGGCGGATACGCGCGTCACGTCGCCGACACGGTAAAAATTCACCTAAACACAATCGTTGCCGCGCGAGACGCGCTTCAGCGCGACGTAAAATCTATTTCGCGCTAGTAAAATTCATCGCCAAATCAATCAGCGTTCTCACCGCAACGCCCGTCGCGCCCTTCGGCATCCACGGTTTCGTGTCGTCGTACCACGCCGTTCCCGCGATATCCAAATGCACCCACGGCACATCGTCCACAAATTCGCGAATAAACATCGCTCCAGTGATCGACCCGCCGCCCTTTCCGTTGCTGATGTTCTGAATATCCGCGTAAGTTCCCTTCACCATGTCGCGGTACTCATCGTCCATCGGCATCGGCCACATTTTTTCGCCCGCAGCCTTCGCGCTCACCAGCAACTTATCTGTGAACGCCTGATTCGTCCCGAACACTCCGGTATTGATTCCCGCCAACGCCACAACAATCGCGCCGGTCAGCGTCGCCGCGTCCACCAAATGCGTCACGCCCAAACTCCGCGCGTAAGTAATTCCATCCGCGAGAATTAATCGTCCTTCGGCGTCCGTGTTCAACACTTCAATGCTCTTGCCGGACATCGCAATCTGAATATCTCCCGGCTTCTGCGCCTTCCCACCCGGCATATTTTCCGTGGCCGGAATAATCGCAATCACTTTCACGGAAGGCTTCAGCATCGCCAGCGCGCGCATTACGCCAATCATCGCCGCGCCCCCGCACATGTCGAACTTCATCTTGTCCATGTCGGCTGCGGGCTTAATCGATATGCCGCCGGTATCGAACGTCACCGCTTTTCCGACCAATCCCAGCACCGGCGAATTCGGCGCGGGGTTAACAGGCGTGTAGGTAATCGCAATCACGCGCGGTGGCTCCACGCTTCCCTGTGCCACGGAAAGTAGCGCGCCCATTTTCAATTCCTCAATTCGGTTCTCGTCCAGAATTTCGCACGCCAATCCCTGTTCGCGCGCCATTTCCGCAGCGCGCTCCGCCAAAACTTTCGGCGTCATAATATTTGACGGCTCATTCGCCAGTTCGCGCGTAAAATTCTGCGACTCGGCAATAATCCTTCCGCACTCGATCGCCTTGTCCGCGCCAGATGCGCCATCCCATCCCGCAAGCGCCGCCCATTCAATCGGCTCGCTCTTTTTCTTTCCTGTCTTGTACTTGTCCGCCTCAAAATCCGCCAGCAACAATCCTTCCGTCACCGCTTCGGCAGACGCAGCATTTGCATCAGTCTCCCGCACCAAAAATGCAATCCGCTTCACTCCGCGCGTTTTCAAGTAACGCAGCGCCGCGCCAGCCAGCTTCCGCAATTCCCCAGAATTAAATTTCTCTTTCTTTCCTGCGCCAACCACCAGTAAACGTTCCGCCTTCAATCCAGCCGGCGCATGAATCAAAGTCATCTCCAGCATCTTGCCGGTCAACTCTCCACCGGACGCAAGCCGCTTCAGCAATCCTCCGGCCGCCTGATCGATCTCTGCGATCCTTCCGCTAATCGGCTCTTCCTCAAACGCATATGTAACCAGCGCCTGCGCTTCAATTGCACCTGTGGGTCGGGATTCTGTAATTATTTTCATGGCCTTTTATCAACGCCTCCGGGATTGGTAAATTGCATTCTTCACTTCTCGATCTGCTTCCTTCTTTCGCTCAGTGGCGCGCCGGTCCCAATCTTTCTTCCCGCGCGCCAGCGCCAAATCGCATTTCGCAATTCCATTGCGAAAAAATATTCGCGTGGCGATGAGCGTCAAACCTTTTTGCTGCGTCTTTCCGAATATCTTGCGAATCTCTTCTTTATGCATCAAAAGCTTGCGTGAACCCAGCGGCGAATGATTCCACGGCCCGCCGGCGTTGTATTCCGAAATGTGACAATTTTCCAGCCATAGCTCGCCCTTGCGAACCTGCGCATATGCTTCGCGGATATTGGCCTTCCCTTCCCGCAAAGCCTTCACTTCTGTGCCTCGCAGCACCATTCCGGCCTCAAATCGCTCCAAAAGCTCGTAGTGATAGTTCGCAGAGCGGTTCTGCGCCACCATCTGCTCGGCGATGCGCTCCTTCGCCTTGCCCGAGGCCTTGGCATCTTTCTTTTTTTGAGGTTTCTGCGGCACGCCCAACCATCATATCCGCCGATGTTAACTATAAGCAAGCC
The DNA here is from genome assembly GCA_036513735.1 of Candidatus Acidiferrales bacterium. GTDB lineage: Bacteria > Acidobacteriota > Terriglobia > Acidiferrales > UBA7541 > DASTCZ01. The sequence continues at coordinate 215 of DATBYL010000056.1, read as the reverse complement.
GACATCCGCAGGCTTTGTTGGTGCATCTTACCAACGGATGCTAAACTAATCCCCGTAGTTTGGCGTCTATCCACTATGAACAATCGTCGTCTAGTAGTACTAGCGCTCGGGTGTGTGGCCGTATTCCTTTCGGGCTGCCCGAAGAGCCACGAGGAAGCTAAGCAAGGCCTGAAGGCCGAAGAAATTAAGGATTACGACACCGCGCTGCTCTATTA
>DATBYL010000055.1:0-2917 GCA_036513735.1 Candidatus Acidiferrales bacterium | reverse complement strand
CGAGGGTAACTCCCATTGCCGGCCGGAATCCGGATTCGACGAGATAAAACATTGACTGATGCATGTCCTGAATGTTTGCGGGCTTTGGTTGACCTTCGATCCAGAAAGGCTCCGACGAATTGTGGATCATCGGACGCGAGCCGAGGGTGACGGACACGGCTTGAACGCTGGGAATACCATGCATTTTGTCGTCAAAATGGCGGAGACGCGCGCGCGTATCGGAAGATGTGGTTTTGGAATCGGCCGGCATAGACAAAATGAAAGTGATTGCGTGACTGGGATTGAAACCGGGATCGACACGCCAAAGTGCGGCCAGACTGCGCAGCATTAGTCCGGCGCCGACGAGCAAGACCAAAGCCATTGCTACTTCTACGACCACAAAAACTCCTTGCAACCGGTGACGAGCGCCACTGGAACCGCGGCCGCCTTCTTTTAGAATTTCATGCAGATCCACGCGCGAAGTTTTCAGGGCGGGCGCGAGGCCAAAAATAATTCCGGCGAACAGTGAGAGTGCCATCGTAAAAAGCAGAACGTGCGAGTCGAGGGACACTTCGCTGGCACGCGGCAACGCGCCGGGCAAACTAGCGAGCATAACCTTCGTGCCCCAGGAGGCGAGCAGAAGTCCGAGTGCTGCGCCTGCGGCTGCAAGCAAAATACTTTCGGTTAGAAGCTGGCGAATTACGCGCGTTTGGCTCGCACCCAACGCCGCGCGAATTGCGAACTCGCGCGAGCGGCCCATGGCGCGCGCGAGAAGAAGATTGGCCACATTCGCGCAGGAAATCAGCAGCAAGAAGCCGACGGCCGCGAGAAGAACCAGGAGAAATGGCTGAACGTTTCCGACGATATCTTCCTTCATGGAGACGAGCGAGATGCCGACGTTCTTATCGGCTTCAGGATATGCCGCGGCGAGATTTTGCGCGACGCGATCCATATCGGATTTTGCTTGCGCGAGAGTGATGCCTGGTTTTAGGCGGCCAATTGCGTGGGCGCTCAAGTCAATGCGGCGATCCCGAAAGGATTTGTCATTCCATTGGCCGATGGGAGTGTAGACGTCGCGATCGCGGCCGTAGAAGGTGAAGTTCGGCGGGATCACCCCGATGATTTCGTACGATGTAGCATTCAGCGTGATCATTCGGCCGATGACGTCGGGCGAAGATCCGAATGTGCGTTTCCAGAATCCGCCACCGAGAAGTACGACGGGCGCGGCGCCAACGTGATCGTCGTCGGCATTAAAGTTGCGGCCAAGAATCGGTGCGACGCCCAAAGTTGGGAAAAATTCCGCAGAAATCATGTAGCTGGTAACGCGTTCGGATTTGTCCTTACCAATGAAATTCAAATCGCGGTTGCGATACATGGCCATGGAAGAAATCGTTTTCGTGTCGCTTTGCCAATCGAGGAAATTCAAATAGGTAATCGGCCCAAGGTTAACGCCGGGAGTAGTTCCGTAAACGGCAATGAGTTGGCCGGAATGCGGATACGCAAGCGGGTTGAGAAGGACTCCATTGACGACAGAAAACAGCGCGGTGTTCGCGCCGATTCCGAGAGCGAGAGTGAAAATCGCAATCGCCGCGACGCCCGGAGACTTCGCGAACATGCGAAGGGCGTAACGCAAATCCTGCAGAAACGAATCCATGCGGCCCTTCCTTTTTTTAGGCAAGGACAAAACAACCTAATCATATCGCAAGACTAACGCGGTGTAGAGCCCCGCCCGGCGAGGTAACTATATTGATACCCCTCCCCCTCCCCCCGTTTTTGTTATGAATATCAAAACAAAGGACTTACTACGAATAATCAGGGCAGGATGCAAGTCGTTTGTTTTCATATTCTTCTACGCTCTGCCGACAGCGATGGGTCTTCAGTCCAGCAGGGCCCTTCCCGCGTCAGGGTAAATGGCAATTCCCGTTTTCGGAACGTCATTTGAAACCGGTCGTCCAAGTCTACAGTTCAGAGTATCCCCATTCATATATGGTAGTCAAGTAAACTTTGGTACTTAGTACTAAATGCTTAAGGGAAAGATGTGCGAAGGAATTCGAATGGGTTAATTTGGCCCGTCCAAAACTAATCGTGTCTTAGCGCAACCATGGGATCCACGCGCATGGCGCGGCGGGCTGGAATGTAACAGGCTGCGACGGCAACAACGAGCAAGAGAATTGAGACAGCGACGAATGTGATTGGGTCGGTGGCGCTGACGCTAAAGAGGAGGGATTTCATCAGACGAGTTAGAGCGAATGAAGCGACGATGCCGATTGCAATTCCGACGAGAGCGAGGCGCGCTCCGTGTCCGACGATAAGTCGGACGATGTCCTGCCATTGCGCGCCGAGCGCCATACGCATTCCGATTTCCGGACGGCGCTGAGTGACGGAGTATGAGATGACTCCATAAATTCCGATGGCGGCGAGCGTGAGAGCCAGTGCGGCGAAAACTGCGAAGAGAGCGACGGTTGAGCGCGCGGTTGATGCGGATTTCGTGATGATGCTGCGCAATGTGGTGACATCGCTGACAGGTGCGTCGGGATTCAGGCTTGCCACAATTTGCTGCAAGGACTGTCCGTAATTTAGTTGGCTATTCGACGCACGCAGAACAAGCGTCATGTAGGAAGGACGCGGACGGCCGGTGGCTTGATTCACACCATAAGCTTCATAAATCGCGCCGTCGACAAAACTTGGATACTTGGAGACAAGATTTTCTTCGTGAACATCGCCGACGACGCCCACAATTGTGATCCAGTCCTTCATAAAGGTGCGCTTCACGTGTTTGCCGATTGGATTTTGATTTGGCCAGAACTTGTTCGCAGTCGACGCTGTTACCAGAGCGACCGGTGCGGCGTCGGAGACGGAGTCCGCTTCGGTTAGCGCGCGTCCGCTTAACAGCGGGATTCCCATGAGCTGCAAATAGTTCCCGGTGATGAGGCTATCA
>DATBYL010000054.1:0-7619 GCA_036513735.1 Candidatus Acidiferrales bacterium | reverse complement strand
AAGCAACGGGCGAACTCCACCGCCATCGCTTCACATTTTCCTGTTCCGTCCCGAAGGTAAGGCTTTCAAGCGCGTTTATTTTTTCGTCGGTCAAAAGCCACGCCTGTGCTCGACCGATTGCTCCCACCAACGCACTTTGTAGACCTATGGCCTGATTCGCAGTTCTTGGCATGTCCGGCCGGTAAACCAATTCATCCGCGCGATCCGCCCATTGCGCGTGAAATTTGCGCAGCCGATCCCACACCGCCGCTTCCGATTGCGCGCTTCCATATTTCGCCAGCGTTTCCGCCGCTTGCCCCGCTCGATTCAGATCCGCGCCATTCAATCGCGCAATAATTCCCGGCTCCACTTCGTTCCAGCGGCGCATCTTGATTACCGCCGGCAGCGAATTTGTCATGCAAACACTGGGCGCAACCGCCAAACGTTTCACGCCGTAATCCGGATCCACGCGCAGAAAATAAAGTACGAAGCCATCTTCAGCTACGCAATCCCACTGCTCCAACGCACTCTCGTAGGCACTTTTCACTTTCGGAAGAATTGCATTCGTGGAATAGCGCGCGATCAAATTCGCGTCCAGTTCCACGGTGCGGCTTCCTTTTTGCGCAATCCGCGCGCCGAGCATCTCATCGAATTGCGGCAACGTTTCATCGGGAAGCAGCCCGAGCGTTGCGCCCGTCACGGTGAACCTGCCGTCATCCACATGCGGGTGGCTGATTTCTTCCAGAATAATCGGCGTCGCCGCCTTCGGATCCAAATCGTAAAGACACTGAATCGCCACATTCCGCAGCATTTGATTCTTCACATCCGGCTGGCGCGCGATTTTCTCCAGCGGCTCCGCCATCGCCGGAATTTTCAGCCGCGCCCAGAAAGTCGAAAGAACGTTCCACTGCGCGTCAGGCGACAAATTTAGAAACGCCGAAGCAACTTCATCGGGCGGAAGATTCGTCAGTGGCCGCGCGGTACCCGCTTCGCGCGTAGGACGCATCAGCAACGTGCGCACGGTTTCCGTTCTGGCGGCAGATGACTTACCCAACGCTACCGCAGCCGCTTTTTCGTAAAGCGCGTCGCTCAACTCATTCCACTGTTTGCCCCGCTCATCGACTTCTTCGTGCCAGACTTTCTGTTGCGCCGGATCTTTTTCCGGATACGGCGGAAGCGGCGCGTGCTCGGCCTGCATCTTCAGATCTCCCAAAATGTACAAATAGTCCTGTGTCAGCGCGACGTCAGGAGAATTCATTTCCCGTTCCAACTCACTTACCACCAGGTTTGGATTGCGCGAGCCCGCCAGCCCGGCGATCTCATCCCAATGACCGCGCTCCGCATAAATTCCCAGCAAGCTCACCAGCTCACGTATTGATCCCGGCGAATCCAGAAATCGGAGAACTCTCACCGCCGCAGCTTTTTGTTCCGCGGTGCTCGATTCATTATTAAGAATCGCCATCGCGGAACTGAGCGTTTCCTGCTGCCATGCCGCATCCGCCGCCACAACATCAAATTCCAGCGAATTGGACTGCAGCATCATCGGCCCGTGCCTTTCAGAGCCCATGTGATTCACGCGCCCGGAAGTTACGTTCACCGAGTAATGTCCGGGTTTATCAGGCGCAATCCATTCATTCAGTTGCTCGCGTATCACGTATGGCGTGTTCGTCAGAATGCCGTTGCTGCTCGCTCCGCCTCCAATCATCATTTGCAGACTGGAATAATAATTGTGCAGAGGATCGCGGCCGGCCGGCGTCACATGAAACTGTTCGATATTCAATCGCCCGCTGCGATCGTAGTTGGCTGTCGAGTATTCAAATGCGTCGGGAACGGAAGCGCTGAACGATAACTCGATGGGAATTACTTCGCCGACGTGAAATCGGCTGCTCGCATCAGCGAATCGGATGGTAAGCGTGGCGCCGCTATTCTGCTGGGCGGCCATTTCCGGCGCCGGCATTTCCTGCGCGCGTACCGGCAGTTCAAAAAGTCGGAACGCCACCAGCAGAGCGCCGAGAATTATCTTCGGGACATTCACGCTCAATGCGCACCCCTGGGAAGTGTTGCGCTATCTACCGGCCCGTCTTGGGATGAGATGTGTCCCGCGAAATTTGGGTTGCAGAGGAATAACGCGCCGGTGAATTACGGCGACCACTTACATTCTGCTGCGAACTCTATAGTAGAATCCTGTGATAAGTTTCCACTTCGGAGGAACCGGTGCGGGTTCGCGCGTCTCTGCTTTTCATATTTCTATTTGTTTCTGCGTTCGCGCAGCGCAACGCCGCCGCCCAGGAAAATCATCAGCACGCGCTCATCGAAGAAGAAGTCGGCTCCGTAAAATTTTCCACCAGTTGTTCGCACGCCGTTGAAAACAATTTCAATCGCGCGGTTGCTCTGCTGCATTCATTTCAGTACGAGCAAGTGCAGCAGGCCTTCAACGACATTGCGAAACAGGATCCCACATGCGCCATGGCGCAGTGGGGAATTGCAATGTCACATTTTCATAGTTTGTGGAACAACGGCGATCTGGTTGCCGGCCGCGCCGCGCTACAGAAAGCGCAGGAACTCGCGCAATCAAATAAAAACACCACGCCTCGCGAAGACGGATACATTGACGCCCTCGCCGAAATTTATCGTGAGGACGGGAAATCGCAATTCGTGCACGACCAAGCGCTCGAGCAAAAAATGGGCGCGCTGCAGGCGGCGTATCCATCCGACGATGAGGCCGCCGTTTTCCACGCGCTGGCGCTCGATATTTCCGCTCCGCCGGACGATAAAACATTCGCGAATCAACGCGAGTGCGGCGAAATTCTCGAACCGATTTTCGGAAGACTGCCGAACCATCCCGGCGCCGCGCATTATTTGATTCATTGCTATGACAATCCCGTGCTCGCGGAAAAAGGTCTGAACGCCGCGCGGGTGTACGCCAAAATTGCGCCTGCTTCGCCGCATGCGAATCACATGCCATCGCATATTTTCACGCGCCTGGGTTTGTGGGACGAATCGATCGCCTCAAATTTGAAGTCGAAAGAATTGGCGACGGAAGCGGAGCGCACTTCGACCACTGGAGAAGCCCGTGATCAGCGTCTGCACGCGATGGATTATCTTGAATATGCGTACCTGCAAAGTGGACGCGTGAACCAAGCGCGCGCAGTGTTGGATGAATTGGAATCGCTAAAGCGCGTCGACGGTGCAACAATCACCAGTGGCTACGCGAACGCCGCAATTCCGGCGCGCTATGCGATCGAGTTGCACGATTGGAATTCCGCCAGTGAACTGAAGGCCGGAGGCGGCACTCCTTACACGCAGGCGATCACGTGGACGGCAATCGGATTGGGCAGCGCGCGATCTGGAAATCTCACGCGGGCCGGGAGTGCGGCAAACACGCTCGGATTACTGGACGGCGCGGCATCAAGACTGAACAATGATTATTGGGTGAAACAGATTGAAGTGCAGCACGGCGAGGTGGCTGCGTGGATTTTTGAGAAGATAGGCCACTCTGCGGATGCGATCTCCACGATGCGTACGGCCGCGGATTTGGAAGACAGTATGCAAAAGGACGCAGTCTCTCCCGGCCCGTTAACTCCGGCACGTGAAATGTTGGCCGAGATGCTGGCGCAACAAAATCGGCCGGCGGAATCGCTCAAGGAATATCAGGCCGTCCTGAAAATCGCGCCCAATCGTTTCAATGCAGTCTACGGCGCGGCGTGCGCAGCGGAAGCGGCGGGAAATGCGGAAGCCGCCAGAATTTACTTTCGTAAGTTGATGGAATTTGCCTTTGGAGACGAACGCCCCGAATTATTGGCAGCGCGCAAGAAAATCGGGGAGCAAAATGCTTCGCAAAAATAAGGCAGCGAGATAAGTTAATCTTTCACCGCAAAACCTTCAGCAAATCCTTCGATCCATTCGCGCCGTGAATCCCGGCGCCATTCGATGATCCACCATTGGAACCCATCGGCGCGCGCATCCAGTTTCCGGCGCGCTGCACGAATCCGCCAATGGCGTTTGAAGTCCAAAGAATATCTCCGATTGTGAAGCGGCCAACCAGCTTGTGATTTCCCACCGCGGCCATTCCCATGGACGCGACGCATCCGCATTCCGAGCAATCCGGATCGCCGCCGAACTGGCATGGCACGACAGGCGTTTTGAAGTCGGCGGAAATTGATTGCGTGGTACTGGCGAAAACGCACTGCTCGGGCGATTGCGGCGGCCGCAGAAATTCATTAATCACCAGCGCGGGCATGTCGAGTTTCGGCCGGCTCTCGCGCAGCCGCAATAAAATTTCCACCACCCGGCGGCGTTCTTCGACGGAAAGAATCTCCGGATCTTTCGCTCCGCGCTGCGGAGTGAAAATACTCATCCAGATTTTTTCCACGTTGGAATTCGCCGACCAGAAATCCACAAACTCATCGATATATCCATCGCGTTTCACCATCGCGCTGGTAATCGTGCAGTGGACGGTTGCGTGCTGACCTTCAATGTTGCGAAGAATTTTCTGGTAAGTAGCGGGCGCGCGGCGCACATCGTGTTCCGGTTGCAGCCCGTCAATCGAAACTGTGATTTGCAGATTCGGCAGCGAGGCCCATTCCACCGGAATTGGACGGAACGCGCTTGTGACCACTTGAACTTTTGTACGCTTCACCAATTGTGGCAGCAGCACCTCCAGTTCGCGATATCGCACCAGCGGATCGCCGCCCACAATGGAAAGATGCATCGGCTTATATTCTTCCACCAGCCGAAGCACGCGCGCGATCAGTTCATCGCCTTTGAAATCGGAAAGGCTGCGCAAATTTACCGCGTCAGGACCGAGGTGCGCGTCCTCGTAGGCGTAGCATCCCGGGCAGCGCAGCGGACATTCTCTGGTGATTTCAAGGGAAAGCGTTGGTGCGCGCCCTTGCAGGATGCGTCCCCAGGTTTGAAATAAAGTTTGAACTTTTAGACGCATGTTTTGCCAGCCGATGGTTAGATGCGCCGGCGGGCGTTTCGTGTTGGATGCGGGAAAGTGTTAAATGGAGACAGCGCCGAGGTAGGGAAGCAGGAATTCCGGCGAGGAATATGGATCATGTTATGTGCGCCGGCGGTGATGGGGCGTCAAACGCCGCATCACTGACTGGAGAAGCAAGCGCCGGCCGCCGAAACAGTCGGGCGTGGGGAATTTATTGCCCGACGCGTTGCTAGTCGGCGAGGTTCCAAACGTAAAGGAAGTCGGCATCCGTCGCAGTGGCCACTTTCCGCGATTCCTTACGCGTGGCGCGATTCAGCGCGGAGCGCACCTTCTCTTTCGATTCCGCAAGTTCGGTGAGCGGAACCTTCAGCGCGGATCCAGCCTTCAAATTGTCCAGATCCCTCAGGATGGTGGTAACAATTTCTTTGTGCTTGCCATTGCGGCCCATCGGAACGCGCGCTTGCACCGTGGTTTTGAAATGCATAGGAGCAGGCTTAGTCGTATTGGATGCCATGTCGTCCTCCTTGACGATAGACACGTTAACCTAACGAGACGCTATCGTATCCAACCGTAAAATAATTTGTCAAGCAAAATAAAACAAAAATTATCTCTCCCTGTGGGAAAGGCGGGGGGGGGTAACCCAGGAGCTTCGTAACGAAGCGCCTGCGTAACGAGCGCTAATTCCGCGCTATCCACGCGATAAATCCGCTCTATAAATCTTCACGGATACTTAAAGAGTTCACCCGTATCAATTCACACCTGTTAGGTTCTATTTAGGTTTGAAGGAGGAGTGGAAATGCTGAAAGCGATCACGCACTTCGATCAAGTACCGCTCGGGGTGGTCATAGAAATTATGGAACGAGAAATCCATAAGAAAGCGGCGCTCGCATTTGAACGCACGGCAGGAAGCCGAGAAGCGAACCTTGCAGGCAGAGGCGCGCTCAACGAAAGAGGCCAAGCATTGAAAGTACACTCTCCTGTAGATATTTTCCGCATCGATGCAAAAGGCGCGTTGTGGCTGGAATCGTCGCGAACTATCGACGAAGCCAGGGCGCGGATCGAGCAGTTGGGGGCGCAGACTTCCGGCGAATATATGCTGCTGAACCAAACCACCGGAAGCAAAGTGACGATCAGGGTTGAAAATGCCGGCGCGGGATCGGATCGGCAATCCGATGGCGGCTACATTTGGTATGGAGAAGGATTTACGGCGATGCACGAACACCGCCGTAACGAGGAGACTGAGTGAGTGAATCGAGCGTCGCGATTGATAAATTGCAGCACATTGAAAAGTTGTGGGAGAAGTTGAAGCCAGTTAAACCAAACACGCCTGAATATGCGGTGCTTATAAAGCAGATTGGCGTGCTGTCAATGGAATATCAACGGCTAGCTGAAGCAGCCAAGAAACCAGCGTGAGGCGCCAGAGATTATGGCGGACCAACAATTGAAATACCCCGAATGGCAGATTCCACTGGACGAAGTAATAGTGGAACCTGACCTCGCGAAATTGCGCGTCAAAGTCCATGTGGTGGAAACTCTGATTTTCGAGCGGCTAAAGGAATTGGAGTCCAGCAAAGACGGCATTGCGGAGCGCGAAGCCATCAACACCGGGCTGCATATTCTCCGCATTGTGAAACGCGAGCGATTGGATTATCCCGACTGGAACTAAGTAAAACCTACGGGTCAATGTAGCGTTTCCTACAGTATTTCTCCGATGTAGTTCCTCGTCACATCCTGCTATCAACGTCTGACCCGGACCAGACGGCCAAAGGACCGCCGAACGCGAGTTCGCAAGCCCAGTTCGGTAAGCATTCGGGATTAGCCCAGCACAATATGGATACAAAGCAATCCAACGGGGATAAGACGGCATTGGTGGTGGAGGACAATGCGGCGATTCGCCAGATGCTCGTCTCGGCGTTTTTATCGAACCGGGTATTCAAGACTTGCGCGGAAGCCGAAAATGGAAAAGCTGGTATCGAAGTAGCTAAGAAAATTCATCCGGACATTATTACGCTGGATCTTTCAATGCCGGTAATGAACGGGATGGAAGCCGCCTCGGAATTACGGAAGCTATTTCCGAAAACGCCGATCATTCTTTTCACTTTGTATGGGGATGGTATTTCTCAAACTGAAGCTGCGAAGTCCGGAATCAATCTGGTGCTCTCGAAATCCACACCGCTTCAGAGTTTGATTGTGATTGCCCACAGGCTGCTCGGATTGCCGGATTGAACGCGGTTTTACCGCCGGATCTCCAGCAGGCGATGGCCGCTACGCAAGGAACTTCGCGAGCGGCTCCCAATAGTTTCCTTTCCAGCCTGTCACAAGATTTTCGGCATCGCCCTTCGGAAATCCCATATGATCGAAAACAATTTTGGTTCCAGTACCTTCTTCGGTGAGTGCGAATTTCACAATTGAATACGCGCCAGCATCCCAGTAGGAAACTCGCCAGGCTTGCACGATGCGCTCGTTGGGGAGAAGTTCCAGATGGCGTCCGATGATGAATCCGCCGAACAGTTTGAACGCGCCGCCAACTTCGCGGCTGATTTCCGCGGGTGACATGTCCTTGATCATGCCGGATTTCATCGCGGCGCTGAGCTTCACAATTTCGTTGAATTGCCTTGCGTCGGTCAGAGCGTCGTAAACACGCTTGCGGCTGGCGGCGAAAACATTTTCCATGTGAATGGATTCCGCGGCGGGCGAG
>DATBYL010000053.1:0-5567 GCA_036513735.1 Candidatus Acidiferrales bacterium | reverse complement strand
ATTCCACCGCTTTCATGCTGACCGGCGAGCTTGTCGAGTTCAGTCCGACGCCGCAATTATTTACAACGCCGACGGATCCGCGCACGGAAGCGTACATCACGGGCCGGTTCGGATGAGTTTGTAAGTGGTGCGCATGATTTGTTTCACGAGCGAGATTGAGTTCCGATAATTTTGGGGAGATCCTGAATGGAACGGCATTTTGAAAAAGATTTGGACGAGCTGAAGGAACGTCTGCTGTGGATGGGCAGTCTGGCGGAGCGCGCCGTGCATCAGGCGATTCATTCCGTGCTCGATGGCGACGAAAAACTTGCGCGCGCCGTGCTGGATGAAGAAGGCGCCATCAACGATTTGCAGGTGGAAATCGACGATCGCGTCATGCATCTGCTGGCGCTGTTCCAACTAATGGCTGCGGACTTGCGTTTCGTGCTGGCCGTTTCGCGCATCAATAATGACCTCGAGCGTATCGGCGATCAGGCCGTCAACATTGCGCAATCCGCGCAGCGCATCGTGCGCCATCCGCGCGTGAAGCCATATGTGGATTTGCCCCGCATGAGCGAGCTGGCGGAAGAAATGATGCGTGACGCGCTGAACGCCGTCGTTCGCAAGGATGTGGAACTCGCCAAGGATGTTCTCGTCCGTGACGATCAAGTGGATTCGCTGCGCGATCAAATTTTCCGCGAACTGCTTTCCTACATGATGGAAAATTCCGCCGTCGTGTTCCCAGCGTTTGAGTTGATCCTCGTCGCGAAAAATTTGGAACGCATCGGCGATCACGCCACGAATATCGCCGAAGATGTGATCTACATGGTTGCGGGCAGCGATGTGCGGCACTCCGCGCCGGATCGCCGCTAGTTATTGCGCCACTGAAGCACGGCACCGCACCGGGCAACTCACATCTGCCACCGTAGTGTACAATCCCGTCGAATTCTAATTTCCAAAGCCAATTTCACATTGCGACGTTCGCGGCGTGATTCCGCGGCTTCGCTGGAAGAAGAGCCGGACAATCCGCCTTCACGAATCCGATTCCGGAAATATTGCGCCCGATGAGCCGAGCCGCTTTTCAGTCTGGCGCGCCGCCACAATATTTCTGGGCGCACTTATTTTTCTCTGGCCAGCGATTCTGAATCGCCTACCGCTTCTCTACCCGGACTCCATGACGTATCTGGCGGATGGCCGCCCCGTCGCGCGCGCATTATTCCTGCATAAATTTTCCAATTATTACGGCATGCGTTCGTTGATCTACAGCCTTGGAATTTTTCCGTTTCACTGGAACATAACGTTGTGGCCCGTGGCCGCATTGCAATCGCTCCTCGCCGCGTACGTCATCTGGCTGGTGGTGCGATCCGTCGTGGCGCGGCAAACTTTGTGGTGGTACCTAATTTTGTGTGCATCGCTCAGCCTGCTCACAACTCTAAGCTGGTTCGCAGCCCTCATTCTGCCGGATATTCTTGGTCCAATTCTATATTTGTGCATTTATTTAATTGTATTCGCGCGCGAAGCGCTCTCGCGCGCCGAGCGCGCCGCGGTCATCGTGATTATTTGGTGGGCCGTGGCGTCTCACGGTTCGCACTTGATCGTGGCCACAGCTCTTTGTGCGCTTTTAATTTTGTTGAACGCTCTACATTGCAAGTTCATGCAGCAACGGTGGCGCGCCGTCGGCGCGGTGATGTTGGTCATCTTATTTTCTGTGGCGGCGCAGGTGGGACTGAATAAATACTTGACCGGCAACGCTGCGCTGGACGCCGATTGGCCGCCCATTTTGATGGCTCGGATGATTGAAGACGGACCCGGACGCCAATATATCGAAACCCATTGCCCGGACGCGAAATTCGCAATTTGCGAAGACGTTCAACATCTGCCGGCCGACACGGACGATTTTCTTTGGTCGGACACAGGAATTTGGCAGAGCGCCTCAGCGGAAAAACAAGCACGGCTGCAGCACGAAGAAATACGATTTGTTCTGGCCACCGTTCGCGCCTATCCGGGCGAGCAGTTGAAAAAATCGGCCGCGAATTTCGGGAATCAACTGATCACCCTCGGAATGGACGATCTCACCGCGGCTGATTGGACGCTGGAAGGATTCGATCGCGCAATACCTGCCGAGAAATCCCACTACGAGCATAGCCGCCAGATCAGCAATGCGTTGCCATTGGACTTTTTTTCATCCGTCCAAGGCTGGATGGTGATCGCATCGCTCGCCGTGATCGCCGCTTTCATTCCTTATCTGCGGCGCTATCGGCCCGCGCGCATTTTGGGACTCGGAGTGATTATCGTTTCCGCCGTCCTTATGAATGCGTTTGTTACCGGCGTTCTTTCTGCAGTCGAGCCCCGCTATCAGAGCCGCGTAATCTGGCTGCTTCCGCTACTTGCTGCTCTTCTGATTTTGGATTGGCGCGGGCAGCGGAGCTTGCATCGGACGAATGCGGAATAATTCAAGTTTGCCGCTGGTGTAAATCACATCGCCGATGCTGTGCAGATCTTCTTCAAAGTCCGGCACATTGAAAGCGTAGACGTAGTCGTAATTTTGCTGGATCGAATCCAATTCCAATTTTTCATCGTAGCTTAAATCCCAGAATCCGTCGGGCGCATACGTTTCTTTTTTCAAACGGAGCGGCAGCAATCCCGGCACTTGAAAAAGATACGGCGAAAACCATCCGCGATCGATCACTCCGTAGGCCCAGAAATGATCGTAGTACTGGTCAATCGGATCTTCCAGGTCGTCGCGCTGCGCGATGATCGGCAAAATGCGCGCGTTTGGTGGCGTTTTGTAGAATGATTCGGCGTAGCTCTCAAGCGCGGGTTGCGCAGCGCGGAATTGTTTCGTCAGATCGTAAGTGCGCGCGGCAAACAGCAGAATCGCCAGCGGCGCCAGTTTCCACGCGCGTCGCCCCATCCGCGCCGTAACAAATAAAACGATGAACAGCACCGGCAGCGCGCGAATATCAATGTCGTAGCCGTCGCCGTAGTCCACCGGCAAAGCAACGAACGTAATCGCCAGCCCAACCGCAACCACTACCCACCGCCATTGCCAGCGAAATTCTTTATTGAAAAGCCAGCCGAGAATAAAAAGCGCCAGAATTGCCACCAGAGTGATTTCATCCAGACGATGCGAATCGCCGTGCATGATCATCCAGGCGGCGTCGAGTTTGTCGCTCATCGTGCGGAATCCCGCGCCGGTCGATTGTTTTTCCGCCACCCGCGAAGAAAGAAAATAAAGTGTCAGGCACGGCACGAAAAGCGCGCCCGTTTGGATCCATTCGCGAATCCGAGGACGCGTGACCGAATAAAGCACGGCGATCAATCCGCAGAAAACAAAACCCATGATATGCGTGAAATATGTGGCGATCAGTGCCAGGCAAGTCACCAGCCACCGGGCGGCCGACGGCTCCTTCAGAAAACGCAGCCACAGCCCGAGAGTGATGAACATCAGCGAAAGGCTGCAATAAAATCCCACGAAGCCGTACCGAAAAAAAATATTCTGGCTGGCCAGCAGAAACCATAACGCTACGGCATTTTCGCCGGGATTCACTTGTCTCAGAAAAAACCACGCCGCGAACGGCAGGCCCAGCGCGCCCAAACTGAGCACTAATTTTCCGGCGACGATTGCGGGCATCACACGGCTCAGCGCACCCATCAGGAAATCAGTGGTGATGTACGGAGTCGGGCCCCAATCGCCGCGGAAATACTGGGCGAAATTATATTGGGCGTCATGCAGATGAAAAAGCACGAAGCTGCTGGCCAGATGATTTGGAAAATCCAGAAGCGGCGGGTAATGTACGCTCCAAATCGGAAGCAGAATCATCGCCGCTAGAACTGCAATCCCCGCGGTTGCCACGGGATGCCGCCGAATTTCGCTGCGGAAACCAGTCGGCTGTGCGAGTGGAGGATCGGGCATGGAGTTATCGCGCGGCGCACATCATACGACACTTTGCGAAAAATTCGCGCAGAGAGGAGCGCTCATCCAATCGTCCATCCAGAAAATAGGATAGCGAGAGCGATCAAGAATCCGCCGATGACGCCGAGAGTGAAACTGAGGATTCGGCCGTGAATCAAGTAGAAAGCGCTGTAGATCGTTCCCGCGGCAAGCAGCCACACAATCACAGCGGTAAGGGGATCGCGATTCGGTTTTTTCATGGCGTAACGCCCGCATAAATCGGAATCGCCCCACGCGCAACATTCTTGTACACCACTCCGCCCTTCATCACAAAAACGACTCTGCGCACCGCGGTAATATCTTTCAGTGGATCGCCATCCAGCGCAATAATATCCGCCTCAAGTCCCGGCGCGATCGATCCGATCTTGTCGGCCATATTCATCGCTTCCGCGCCAATCGAATTTGCGGACATCATCGCCGTCATCGGATCCTGTCCGCCATCGCGCACGCGGTCGATAAATTCTTCGGCGTTTCGCCCGTGCGCTCCGGCCACAGCGTCCGTGCCAAAAACAATTTTCAGTCCGGGAATTTTTATCGCGCGATGCACCAGCTCATGATTCATCGGAAGAATCTTTTCCATCGCCGCGAATCCTTCTTCCGTATAGCCCGGAGTTCCAAGATACTTTTCCTTATTCAACAAATAATTCTCGATCACCAGTCCCGCTTGCGGATCAAAATATGTTCCGCGTTCAGCCAACACACGCAGATCGTCGTCGGTCGAAAGCGTCCCGTGTTCCACTTCCGTGCAGCCCGCCAGCGACGCCGCGCGCACAGCCTCTTTATACGCGTGCACAAGCGTGCGCAGTCCCTGCTTCTTCGCTTCATCGCACGCTGCGTTCAATTGATCCTGCGAAATCGTCATGCCTCCGCCCTGCCGAATACTTGCTGACGCAAAAATTTTAATTAAATCCGCGCCGGCATCTTTCTGCTTCTTTATATACGCGCGAATTTCCTCCGGCGTTCCAGTGCGTTCGCCGCGTCCCTGCAGAGGTTCAACCGCCGTCAGAATTCTCGGCCCGGGCAGCAATCCTTTCGCGATGCCATCGCGCAACGGCACATCATTCGGCGCGCCCACGCTTTGTACGGTTGTGAATCCCGCCATTAAAGTTACAAACGCATTGGACGCCGCTTGATACGCATCCTCCTGCGTCGTGCCGCCGGCGCCTGCGTTTTTCCCATCTTTCCCAAAACTCCAGGTGATGTGAACGTGCGCGTCAATCCATCCCGGCAGCACCGTCAGCGTGCCCAGGTCGTAATCCACCGGCCCGGCCTTGGCATCAATCGCCACAATTTTCGAGCCTTCCACAACAATCCGAGTGTCGTGCAACACATGTCCGCGCCCATCCAAAATTGTTTTCGCGGCAATCACAATCCGCTTCTGTGACGCGGAAGAAGTTTGCGCGCGTCCAGACGGCGCAATCGCCACCAACGCCGCCGCAAAAACAAATCCGCCCGCCAGAATTAATTTCGCAAACGCTCCAGAATTTACGCGCATAAGTAACCGCTCCTCCGCCCAAAAATTACAGCCGCTGTCCGATGTAAACCAAATACGCCGCCAGCGCCAATCCAAACAACGCCGTCACGATTCCCACCAGATCAACAACAAATCCCGCCGGCTTGAAGCGTCCGGACT
>DATBYL010000052.1:0-11837 GCA_036513735.1 Candidatus Acidiferrales bacterium | reverse complement strand
TACGTCATCGCGCGATGGTGCTTCTGATGGCCGTTTACGGATTTAGATTTGGAGAAGTTCGAGACCTGCAAACAACTGACGTAGACTTTGAGAACAGCATTTTGACTGTACGACGGGAGAAAAACTGGAAAGTTCAACGGTTTCCGCTCAGTGCAGAAGTAGCAAGGGCAATCAAGAGCTACCTTACTCAAGCCCGTCCCGTTTCGAACCATCCCAATCTGTTTATTTCATTTCTAACACCGCACAAAGCCGTTACGCATGGAGCCGTATACCCGCGAACTCGAGAACTTTTTCTCGAAAACCACGTGAACTCTCTCCATAAGGGACCGCACGTTTTTCGGCATGCGTGCGCACAGCGTCTAATCCGGACAGGCATTTCCGTGCGGCACATCGCCGCATTTCTTGGTCATAACGACGTGCGGTCAGTCCGCGACTATGCCCGGTATGACCTCAAGGGACTTCGTCAAGTAGCCGAATTTGATTTAGGTGACTTGCTATGAGAGTTGCGCATTGCGTTGAAGTGTTCGTTGAGCGGAAACAGTATTGTGGGTACGGGTACTGCGGCCCGGGCAAGGTCCTTCGGAGATTTGCTCGCTTCACTGGAAAGAAAAATCTTGCCGATATTGAGGACGCTGACGTGAACGCATTTCTTTGGCACGGATCAACTGCGAACAACACTTGGAGAAGCTATTGCTCGATCTTGGGGATGTTCTTCCGATATTGGTATGCGAGAGGCCAAATCGGACGAGTGCCAACGCCGCACAATAAACCAAGTATGCCAAAATCTTTCTCTCCGTACGTCTATACACGGGCTGAAATTCACGCACTCTTAGATGCAATCGCGGTCGATCAAAAGCACCGGATCTGCGAAATCGGTGATGCGACGTTGAGAACGGTTATCCTCGTTCTCTACGGGACGGGAATGAGAATCAACGAGGCGCTCTCGCTTCGCCGTGTAGACGTTGACCTTCGGAAACACATGATCCGAATTCGCGACACTTCTATTGTGAACCGTCGAGAAATTCCGATTGGCCGCGATGTCACTTCTGTGCTTTCTCGGTATGTGACAAGTGCGAAACGCAATCGGTTAAGTGACGAATCCCATCTATTCCTGACACGGAAGGGCTCTGCGGTACGATATGACCGAGTCTGCGAAGCTTTTTTCAGGCTTCGGAAAATCGCCGGAATAAAACGAGGAATTGGTTTGATACAACCCGGTTTGCGCGATCTTCGTCATACATTTGCAATTCATTCGATCGCGCAATGGAGCGGCGATTCCGTTGTACTCGAGAGAATGCTGCCCATCCTCGCGACGTACATGGGCCGAATCGACATGCGCGGGTCCGAGAAGTATCTCCCTTTATCCCCGAACACCTATGAGGCACAATTGGACAGACTGTAAATAGCGACGGAAATGACTTTCCGATCTCAACCTCCTTTGGTTCTTCGGAGAACGCCGGAGAATAAACGCCATAATGTGAACGTACGGTAAATCAACAAGCGGTCCGATTTCGGACTTTATTCCGGCAGGTTTGCAGTTTTTCGCAGCAGATCAACAAGCGCCGACGATCTCTGCATATGTGATTGCCATCTTGGGTGCAGCATTGGGTGCAACCAAAGCAGGAAAAATGGCTCCGTTTTTCTGTAAGCGACACCAGACACGGCACTTAGATTTTCCGTCCCATCCGCTGTTAACCGAAGGGTTGGAAGTTCGAATCTTCCCCAGGGAGCCAAATTTTCAAAACCCATATTTCTCGACGCAGTCGAAGTTTGCGCGTCTTCGCACGCGTGGCCGCCGCTTCGCACGCTTTGTTATGACAACCAATTAACTTTTATGGAGTTGGAATTGTGACCGACGCTTCGTTGGAAGGAGCGCTGGTTTGGCCGGTGACGTCGACGGCGACGACGACGTAGAAATATGTGTGGCCCGCGACGACGGTTTGATCGGTGAACGTGAGTGCGGCGATCGGTGTTGGCGTTAAAGAAGTGTATGGGCCGCCGGACTGATCCGCTCTTTCGACGAGATACCCGACTACGTCGGAAGTGGTGCTTGCGCTCCAGTTTAGAGTGGCGGAGTGGGCGGGCGTCGCGACGCCAGTGCCTGAAACTGGAATTGAAATCGGTGAGTTCGTCGGGTTGCTGGCAATCGTGATTGTTCCTGAAAAAATTGTGGCACTTGCTGGAGTGAAAATGATGCCGAGTGTGGCGGACTGTCCGGGAGCAACGACTGCGCCGGCTAGCGCGGAGGAAGTGCTGAAACTTTGCGCTGAAATGCTGACGCTGCCGATCGTCGCTGGCGCGTTGCCGGAATTGGTGAGCGTAATGATTGCTGTGCTGCTGGAGCCGACGACGATATTTCCAAAACTTAAGTTGGAAGAATCGGCGGTGAGTTGCGGCGCGCCGGATGGCTGCACGACGGAGAGCATGGCAGGAGTGCTCATCAGGCTGCCAGTTGCGTTGCTGACAACGACGGTGAAGATTGAGCCGTCATCGGTGAGATGAGTAGGCGGAGTGACGTAGGGAACCAGAGTTGCGCCCGCGATAACCACTCCATTTTTCTCCCACTGATAGGAAAGCGGCGCTTCGCCTGCGGCCGTTGCGAAAAATACGCCGCTGTTACCCACCGTGACAGTTTCACTGGCCGGGTTGGTTGTGAATGACGGCGGCGAATTTGACGGCGGGGGATTGGGTGAAGGAGGCGGATCTGTGGGAGGCGGAGGCGAAGGAAACGATGAAGTTGCGTCCATTTTCGCACCGCTGACAATTCCTGAACATCCGGACATGAATAAAACTGGAATTGCGAGAAGCGTTTGAAGAAGCAAAATCAGCGCCCAGTGAGGACGCGGATTCGGCAGCCGGGGACAAGGCCGTCTAATCAACCTCATTGAGAAAATTGCACGGCGGGATTGTATACGAGAAGAAAATGTCCTACAACCTGATCCAATATTAATTTATAGAAATATATTTGCGGCGCTGGCGGGCGCTTGCATTGCGAGAGGAAAATTTCTTCCCGGCGATTATCGCGTGAGCCAACGAAGTATTCTGCTGTGAATGGATACAGGCACAGTTATTTCTTGCGCAGAGAACTCGTTTGCCGTGGAGCAGGCAAAACGCGAATTGTTCCCATCATGCCGCCGTCTTCGTGTTCGAGCAAATGGCAGTGATAGGCAAAAGTGCCCACGATGTTGAGATCGCGGAAATCCATGCGCAGTGTGACGCTGGGGAAGGAAGCGCTAGTTCCGTCCCAGTAGGCGACATTGACGATATCGCGAAGCAGCGTGTCATGAACCGGCACACCGTTCCAGTCCACCAGTAGAAAGTGCAATTGATGGATGTGGAAATCATGCAACTCGCGGGTGCGATTCTCGATCACCCAGTCCTCGACGTCACCCTGGTGGATGATGATGTTGGGCACGTCCGAGCGCGGGTCATATGGCGCGGGCGGCTGCCCCTCGACGGTCAACATGAAGACCGTGGGACTGTTGGGATCGTTGATGTTTGCGGGACGCTCGGAAAAATAAAGTTTGCGCGCGCGGATTGGCTTCACATCTCCGAGCCAGGGCAAAGACTGTGGCGAAGCAGAGTGGGCGGAGGCCGGAACAATTCCCGCGGCCGGAGCCGAAGACGCGGGTAATGTTGAGCGGGGCAACGGCGCGTCAGAGCGCGGTAGAATTGTCGCCAATGGTCGAATAGGATCGTTCTCACCAGCAGGGCCGGTATCCACCGATTGCGTAAGCAGCGTGGCGGCCTGCACACCCTCGGGCAGCCCGTGAAAAATGAAATCGACTCTGCCGCCGGGTGGTATCACCAGGTGATTCTGCCAAAGGATGCGGTTGGGCGCTTTGCCTCCTTCAGTGATCGGAACGCCATCCAGAGAAACGAGACCCATGAGCATTTGGTCCCCGTTACCAAGTGCAATCCGCAGGTCCAGATAGGTGATCGCTGCAGCGTTTACGATGCGCCACAGCTCTTGTCTGCCGGGGCGGACGGCAATCGTCGCCGGCATATAGTCCGGGTATGCAACCGGCACAAAGTTGATTGAGAGATCGAACGAGGGTGTTCCTCCGCCCGTGTTCGTGTTGAGAATATCGCCATCGGAATCACGGCGTACGGGGGGCTGCGGTAAGTTGGGAGTTTTTCCCGCATCAGCCGGGACTGCATCGGGATGAAGCAGCGGCTGATCGCGGATGATCAGCACCCTTTCGGGCAAGCCCGCCAAATCTTTGTTGAACTTCTCGATGCCCTCGACGATCAAAGCGCCGGACGCTCCGCCCTGCACCTGCACTTTACTGAAGCCGTGGACGTGCGGGTGATACCAGTAAACGCCGGGAGGCTCATCGGCAGGGATCTGAAAACGATATTCAAACGGCGGATTGCCGGGCGCGATAAAGGTCCTCAGCACGTCGTCCTGGTGGCATTGAGGCGGGAGTGAGAGACCGTGAAAGTGCAGGTTGGTTGACCACGGGCCCATCGTTCCCTGAGCGCATGAGTCGGACGATGGCATGGGAATCGCCATACCACGGTCGTGGATTCCCTGGTTTTGGATATCGTGATCGGGCCGCGAAGAATTTGGCGTGGGTTCGAGGTCGTTCTTGAGGCGCAAGATCAACCAATCGCCGGGATGGACGCGCAGGTTGGGAGCCTGGCTGCCGTCTCTGTATACATAGCAGTAACGCATGCCTCCATGTCCGTCGGGAAAATTGCGGTAGGTGAAATCCACTCGCAAAACGCCGTTGGTGCTGCGCAGATCCGCTGGCTCGGGAACCGCGCTTCCGGGGGCAGCACGCGGGCAGACGTCATTACGCTGAACTTGCGCCGATGCGCGAACCTGCGCCGATGCGGGGCACACAAGATAAGTTGTTGCAACCAGAACTAGAGCAATCCGGAACCAATGCATGTGCATGCCTCGTTCGGACGGGCGCCGGATGGGCGGTTCGGTGGCTCGCCCGGGACACGGCACTTTAGCACGACGAGTTTGTGCGAGGGTGACATTGCTCGTATGAACGAACTGTAAAAATTTGGTTACAGAAAAAATTCCGCCTGCGATTTCCGCTATCGGCAGTGAAATGTCGCCGGGGACCTTTGGCAGCGACGTTTACCGAAACAATTCCAAGCTCATGGCGAGCGGATCGTCCAGATCGCGATGCGCTTTTTTCCGTCGATGAATCTTTTTTCACCAGTTCGTCACGAGAGTGCAATGTCCAGCTTCTACAGTGCGGGCCTGCTTGAACCATTGCCACCAACGGAGAAAAAAATGCGCCGAATTTCTGCTGCTACATTCTGTGTTGCGCTGATATTGTGGAGTCTCGTATTCCCGGCATTTACTGCTGCCGGTGTCGCGAATGCTTTTCCCCCGTCTCCCCGGCCTACGACGGCCACTCCAATCAAGCACCTGGTGGTCATATTCCAGGAAAACGAATCGTTTGATCACTATTTCGGAACTTACCCGAAAAACGACTCCTCGGAGCCGCCATTCAATGCCGCTCCGAATACGCCCGCGGTGAATGGGCTTACGCCGACGCTGCTGACGAATAATCCGAACAAGGCTGTCGCCGGCAATCCGTTCCTGCTGACCCGCGAACAGGCGGCAACGTGCGACAACACGAATAAATATACGCCTGAGCAAGAGGCGTTCGACGGCGGCCTGCTGGACATGTTCAATTTGTTGGCTCCCTCGGCCAAAACGGCGGCAACTTGCGGAGGCTCGACAGGATTTTATCTTCCCCCCAACTTGGAGATGGGCTATTACACCGGCAACACAGTAACCGCGCTGTGGAATTATGCTCAGCATTACGCGATGAGCGACAACTTCTTCGATACCGAATTTGGCGGCACGGTGGAGGGCCACCTGAATCTGCTCTCCGGCCAAACCAACGGGCTTACCGTCGGGAACTCGACGTTACTGACTACGAGCCTGATTTCCAATAACACAGTCATCAACAATGTCCAGCCGGCGAACGACGATTGCGCCGCCTCAAATCCGCCAACAATTACGATGACCGGCCACAATGTGGGCGATTTGCTGAACAAGGCCGGAGTCACATGGGGATGGTTCTACGACGGTTTTAGAAGCAACGGCAATCTTCCCGGGAATCCAGCAACTTGCGGCAACCCGCTCTACAACAGCCATTACGCCCCGTTCGGATATTGGGCATCGACGTCGAATCCTCATCACCTTGCGCCCACGTCCGCAGCCACGATTGGAACCACGGACCCGGCGAATCATAACTACGATCTCTCCGACTTGTGGGAAGCCGTGGCCGCCAATAATCTGCCGGCGGTGACCTTCATCAAGGGTTCCTCGCTCGAGACCGGTCATCCTATGGATTCAACACCCTTGGAAGAACAGACGTTTCTGGTCAACACCATCAATAAACTTGAGGAAAGCCCCGAGTGGAACGAGATGGCGATCATCGTTGCGTGGGATGATTCCGACGGCTGGTACGACCATGTCGCCGGACCGATCGTCAATCATTCGACTGACAACGCAAATGACGGGATTCAGGGAGCACCCAGTAAAGGAACCGGATCGTGCGGCGCGCTGGGCACAGGCGCGGATAACGATCGATGCGGCTTTGGCCCACGGCTGCCGTTTCTAGTTATTTCGCCGTATGCCAAGCAGAATTACGTGGATCACAGCCTGAACGACACAACATCCATCCTGCGTTTCATTGAGTACAACTGGTCCCTCGGAGCGGTCGGAAGTCTAGGCATCAGCAACGACCTGCAGTCGTTCGATGTGATGGCCAGCGGATCTATTCTGGGTATGTTCGATTTTAACCAGGACGACTTCCTGTTCTTCCCGCAGTTCTTTCCGAATCGGCGGCTTATTCTTAACCCGAGCAGCGGCGGAGTGAGCGGCTGGTACTAACCGAACTGATTCGGAAATAGACGGCGGCGGAATGATAGGCAGCATCCTGCGATCCGCGGGATGCTGCGACGTCCAGGAAGCTCTGGATCGCTAGAATTCGGAGCTTCGCCGAGTTCCAACTTAGCCAAAATATTGAAAATCTTTCCAGAACTGCGGCCAACTTTGTTTTAGTCCGCGGCATACAAAAATATCGGGATGATCCCGCGTTTCTTCGTTTTCCACCCCGAATTCGTTCCAGATTTTCGCTACTAATTGGCAGGACGCGAAATTTCTTTCCACGAACGGATGAGAAAATCCTACGACGATCACTGTTTCGGGCGGCGGATCGCCGTATCCGTGCGCCCAAAATGAATTGCCTCCGCTGATTACGGGTGGTAATCCGTATTGCGAACCGAGAAGATTTATGGCCCCGGCTTCGCCGTAATTTGCGGCAAGCACGGCGGTGCGTTCGCGTTCGGCTTCAGGAAGCGAGTTGCGGATTTGCGCGAGCGTCTGCACCAATTCCGGCCAGCCGATGGCGTCGCGGAAATTGCCGTTTATTTTTATGGCGAGGCGACCCCATTTGGAATTTATCGGCGCAATGGGCAATGCGACGACGGAGACGACGGCGATATCAATTGCGAGAGCAGTCCAGACAGCCACACGAACGATTCGCGCTGATTGCGTGCGTAATGACGCGGTCCAATCCTGGGCCCAAACACTGCCGGCTGCGTAAAGCATTGGGTATGCGGGTGCGAAATAATATCCACGGGCCTTTACGATGATGAAAATTACGAGCGGCACGAGAAACATCCAACCGAGTGCGCGGTATTTGCGGCCGGATTGCGAGAACATGCAGAAATAAAATCCGGCGAGCCACAGTGGAAACGCCAGGAGCGTCGCGGCAAGCTGGCGTGGAAAAAAATAATCCGTGAAGCCGATACGGATATCGCGCGCGTGGATTGTTCGCAGGAAATCGAGCGAAACGAAATGGTGGTGCGCTTGCCAGATTAAGTTGGGCAGAAAAATTACAACCGAGACGGCCACACCGCACCAGAGCCATTTGCTTTTCAGGAAACGGCGTGCATCCGTGAGGATTACCGCCGCTACAATTCCAGCCGCGAAGAATACCATCGTATATTTCGACATCATGCCCAGGCCGATTGCACCGCCGATGCCTAGCCACCAGCGCGCGTCGCCGCTTTTCAGCAGGCGCACCACGAAATACGCGGCGAGGACCCAGAAAAAATAATCGAATGAAATATATTGCATCAACACGCCGCCGCCGATGCAAGCCGGAACGGCCGCAAGCGCGGCGACAAGTTGTGCGCTTCGGCGTGCGCCCATTTCGCGAGCCATTAATCCGGTGAGGACCACCGCGCCTGCTTCGGCTACCGCTGCGAAGAAACGGAATCCGGCGAGCGACGTGCCGAAAAGTATGAGCGAAACGCGCCCAAAAAATGGAGTGATTGGCGGATAGGCGATGTAGCCCCAGGCGAGATGGCGCGCGCCATCGAGTGTGGCGAGTTCATCGCGGTGGAAGCCGTAGCGTCCGCCGGTGAGAACGTGCACGACTACGGTTGCGAGGGCGATGTAGATGAGAATTGCGGCGTCGCTGGACCAGACGGAGCGAGACGCGGCGTCAGCGTCATGCCAGTTGGTTTGTGGATGATTGACTGACAATTCTGGAGCCTCGATGTTCCGCAAAAATATTCTGCGCGATCGGTACGGATAACCTGGCGTCGAAAATTAGCGCGCACACCGCAATAAGAATTCTGTTCAGTCTCCTTCGCCATAATGCATGGTAGTCGTCGTACGCGAGTTGAAAACGTCAAATATTTGATTATCCCAAACCGTGAGTTTCAGATAATTGCCGGCATCCGGCCCCGAGAGATTTGCGATGAAGGATTTGTCAGCATTGTGCGCCGCGCCACCCTCGTTGGAAAAATGAAGCTGCCAGATATCATCAAAGTTCAAATACTTTTTCAGGATGTCGAGTGTCGAAGACGAACCACCTTTATCCGCGCCGTTATCCATGATAGCGATGCGCGGAGAAATCGCGGAAACGAGCGCTGGACTGTTGCTCTGGAACAATCCGTGATGCGAAACGATAAAAATATCCATGTGTCCGAGCTTGTTCACCGGGCAAACCATTTCCATTTCCTTGTCCCAGGTGAGATCGCCTAAATCCAGGATGCGAGTTTTGCCGAACGTGATTACTGTGCCGAGCGAGCGCGCATTTTCCGTTTGGTCGGCCGATTTTTTCTCGGCGGTTGCGCAAATTGGATTTTGCGCGCCTGCGTCGGAGAGCGGCGTTGCGATTAGTCCGCCGTCGGCGCTCACAACTTCTCCACGTATTCCGCGAATGGGCAGGACGTCACCAACTTTCACGGTGATGCGTTTAATTTTCTTATCCGCGAGAAGTTTCTGATACGCCTGCCAGCCTGCTTCCGTATCCGGATCATTTGGCTCGCGATTTGGACCGTGATCAATAAACGCGCCAATCGGAATTTTTGCAGCCAGTTGCGATGCGCCACCGACGTGATCCCGGTGGTAGTGAGTAATCAGCACGAAATCAATTTTCGATATGCCTGCATTCTTCGCGGCGGCTACGATGCGATCTACGTCGCGCCCGGCAAAGCCGGACCAGCCGGTATCAATCAAAAGCGATTGGCGTTCAGGTGTTACGAATAGCGTGGCCTGCCCGCCTTCTACGTCGACAAAATAAACTTCGAGCGGCTTTCCAGTTTGCGGCGTCGCGTGCGTGCACTTTACGAGTGCGATGCACGCGATGGTAAAAAGAACTGCAGTAATTATCCGGCTGAGGACGCGCATGTTTTTCGTTTGCTCCTGTTCCAAGACAGAATCCCATTTGCGATGGCCTACGTTTCGAGACGGACGCAAATATCATTAACAATTTCTTCGGGCGTGGCGGCAATATCTTCGACGATCGCGCCGGAAGGTTCTTCCAGGGTGGCGAGCTGGCTTGGCACTAGCGATTCGCCGGCAAAATGATTGGCGCGCGATGCCAGATTGCGGTGGAGTTGGTCAACTGTTCCGCGAAGAAAAATAATTTTCAGATTCAAATTTACCGCGAGCGTGTTGCGATATTCCTGTTTCAGCGCAGAGCACGCGAGAACCACACTTTGGCCGGCGCGATCCTCGCGAACCAATTCATTGTGAAGCGCGGCGAGCCATGGCGCGCGATCCGCGTCGGTGAGCGGAATGCCTTGATGCATTTTTTCTCGATTGACGGCGGAATGAAAATCATCAGCATCCAGAAAATTACATTTCAAGCGCTGCGCGAGCAATTTCCCGACGGTAGTTTTCCCGGAGCCTGTAACCCCCATAACGAGAACTAGCATACGGGATTATTGCATTGAATTTGTGTGATGAGGAAAGCCATCACAGAAATGAGCAGCTTGGGATTCAATTTACTGGTGCGGGATGTTTTTCAATTGCCGCGCTTAGTAGTTCGAGCGCGTGTTTTTGATAGGGCTCGGCATCGGGACGCGTGAATACAGGCCTTGCGGACTGAACGTATTTTCGCGCGGCCGCGAAATCTCCGCGGCGAAATGCGATTTGGCCCAACGCCAAATCCAGATTGGCGCTCCAGTTTGGATCACCGGAGAGTTGCGTTACGGCTTTCGCGTCCACTTTTTGAAGCAGCACAGACGCTTCATCCAATTTTCCGAGGCTGATCAGGCAATCCGCGAGGCCGAAACGCGCGCCATCTGTTATTCCGGCGCGTTCGCCAAATGCTTTCTGAGAATCCTCCGTCGCTTTGCGCGCGTTCGCGGCGCCTTCGTCAAGACGTCCGGCGCGGCACTGGGCCATGGACGCGTCGGAAAGAGTGGCAATCGGAAAGAATGAGAGTGGGCCTTGTTTTTGCGAAGCAATCCGGTAGATGGTCAGATCATCTCGGATTGTGCCGTCCCAATCGCCCAGACTGCCTTCCGATTGCGCGCGCGTGGCCAGCAACTGCATGGTCAATTCATGATCCTCGCCGAGCATGGTCACAAATGACGGATAAATTTTATTTGCTTCCTGAACTGCTTCCGCAAATTTGCTTTCATTCATCAAGGCTTGCGCCAGATTCAGCCGCACGCGCAGAACGTTTGGGCTGTCCGCGCCTGCGACACTGGAATATTCGGCAATCAATTCGCGCGCGAGCTGCTCTGCCTTGGCCGGATCGCCGAAGCGAATGTAGGCGAACACCAGCCGCTGCTTCAGATCCAATCGCGTGCGCTGATCGAACGAAGGCAATTTTTGCGCTGCGTCCTGCGCCGCTTGAAAATTTTGCACTGCCGATTTTGCGTTGTTTCCAATCAACGCGATCATGCCGCGCGCGGAAAGCAGCCACACATTCAGATCGGCGCGCGGCTTTGGTATTTTCGCGAGCAAAGCTTCCTGGTCGGCGAGAATTTTTTTCGCCACGGGAAGCGAGCCGGCTTCATAGGTTCGGGCTTCCATGCTGGCGCGCTGCAATTGCGTGATGATGGCGTCCTGGGAGAGCGGCCCGTCAATCGAACTAAATAAAGCGGCGGCACGATCATATTCCGTGCGTGCAACGGGATAATCTGTGCGGCTATCCAAAGAACGCGCGATGGTTTGATGAAGCCGCGCGGCAACTTGGGGTTCGCGCTGGAACTGACGATCGATGTTCGCCGAGGCCTGCACGACGGCGTCTAGCAACGTTTCCGAAGCTTTGCCGCTTTGCAGCGGATTGCTTCGCGCCAGCAAGTCGTTCGAGAGAAACCTGTTGATCGAATCGGCGATGGCGGTTTGGCGGTCGGCGTTATCGCGCTCTCTGGTCAAGCGCACCAGGAAAAAAATCACCAACGCGACGACCGCGGCAAATGCGAGTGTGGCGGCGGTGACGGCGCGGCGGTTCCGCTTCACAAACTTTCCCATGCGATAGCGAAATGTGTCCGGCCGCGCCTCCAGCGGTTCGCCGCTTAAATAATGATCCACGTCACGAATCAGC
>DATBYL010000051.1:0-3583 GCA_036513735.1 Candidatus Acidiferrales bacterium | reverse complement strand
CAGGCCCACGGCGGCTTCCGCGGCCGCTACCACGATCACAAAAAATACGAAAACTTGTCCCTGTAACTGGGCAAGCGAACGGCCAAACGCGATGAACGCAAGATTCACGGCGTTCAACATCAGCTCGATGGACATGAACATGGTGACGATGTTGCGCTTAAACAAAAAGCCCACGACGCCGAGTCCGAAAAGCAGCGCGCTCAACACAACGTAATAAGAAACTGGAACCAAATCATTTCTCCCGACTAACTCTTACAATTAATCTGAATCGCCTTCTCGTCGCGCGAGCACGACCGCACCGAGAATCGCGATGAGAATCAAAATTGATGTCAGCTCAAACGGAAAAACATAATCTTTGAAAAGCATCATGGCCAGCGGACGCGTAACACCTGTCGCAGCTTCCGGGCTGGCCACCTGCTGCGAGCCGCGTGCGGTGAAATAAACCAGCCCCGCGCCAAGAACCGCGGCCAGCGGCAAGCCGATGTAAGTAGCCATGCGGCTGAAATTTGTGCGCTCTTCTTTTCCGGCATTGAGCAACATGATCACGAAAACGAAAAGCACCATAATTGCGCCGGCGTAAACGATAATTTGGACCGCGGAAATAAATTCGGCGCCGAGGAGCAAATAAAGTCCGGCGAGCGCGACCATCACAACAATCAATGAAAGCGCGCTGTGTATCGGTTCCTTTTGAATAATCAGGCTGACCGCGCCTGCGACGGCGATGGCGGCCAATGCGAAAAATAAAATCATGATCATCGGCCCGTCACCACCAGCGCGAGACTTGTGAAGACGACGTTCGCCAGTGAAACCGGCAATAATAATTTCCATCCGATGGCCATGAGCTGGTCATAACGGAATCGCGGCAAAGTTCCGCGCACCCAAACGTAGACAAAAAGGAACGCGAGAACTTTTGTGAGGAACCAGAATGGGCCCTGCACGAAGCTGAGTGCGAATGACGTTCCGGCGAGCACGCCCACTCCTGTGAGCGCGAATCCAAGAATCACCAATTCAATTTTGCCGATATTTGTTGTGTACGTGATGCCGTCCCAGATGAGCATCAATCCGCAAATTACAAAAACCGCCGCGGGAATATAAAGCGTCCAACTCCAAGAGCCGGCAACGGGGAAGGGAGAGAGCCACCCGCCGAAGAAAAGAATTGTGGCGATGCAGGAAACTGTGACCATGTTCGCGTATTCCGCCATGAAAAACATGGCGAACTTCATACTGGAATATTCGGTGTGAAATCCGCCGACGAGTTCCTGTTCGCCTTCGGCAAGATCGAATGGCGCGCGATTTGTTTCCGCGATTGCTGCGACGAAATAACAGAAAAATCCGAGAATCTGCGGCAGCGGTCCGGCAAATAAATTCCAGCGAGGAAGAAAATGCCACGTCCAGCCCTGCTGATGTTGGATGATGTCACGCAAACTAAACGAGCCGGCCATTAGCAGCACGCCGACCACGGAAAGCGTGAGCGATAATTCGTAGCTGACCATTTGCGCGGAACTGCGCAGGCCGCCTAATAAAGGATACTTGCTGTTGGACGCCCATCCGGCGAGCGATACGCCATAGACGCCGAGCGAACTAATTGCGAATAAAAATAGCAGTCCGAGATTTAAATCCACGATGGCGAGTGACGTGGTGCGGCCGAAGAGCGTAATTTCCTGCGGACCAAACGGAATAATCGCCAGTGCCGTAAGCGCGACGGACATGGAAAGCAAAGGAGCGAGAAAATAAACAAATTTATCCGCGCCGATGGGGAACGGATCTTCTTTCATGATGAACTTCAGTCCATCGGCAAGCGGCTGCAACAGGCCGTGCGGGCCGACGCGATACGGTCCCCAGCGCGATTGAATGTGGCCGACGACTTTCCGTTCAAACCAAGTGAGATAGGCGAGCGCGGTCAGCACCAGAAAAAGCAGCACAACCGTTTTCACGATTGAAGTGGCGATCAGCGAATGTGCGTTGAGAAATGCGCTCACGGTTTCGCCTCCGCCTCATCCAATTTCGGAATTATCTGGAAATACCGGCTGAGAGTTCCGCTGGTGAATAAATTATCCTGCGACGAAAAAATTGTTCCGGCCGGCGCGGCAGCGCCTTTCCCATTCACTGCAACTCGCGGAGCAGCCAGAGCCGCCGCGCCGGAAAGTAGCGCGGGCATGGCGACGTCATATCCTACGACGTTGGCGCGAATTTCCTCGAAGAGCGCTTCGGGCGAACGCGTGGTCACTCCCGCGCCCAAGCCAAGTTTCGCAAGTTGATGCGACAAGATGCGCAGCAAATCGAAATCAGAGCGCGCGCCGACTGGATCGAGCGCGTGCTGCAAACGCTGCACTTCGCCGGCGGTATTTGTGACAGTGCCGCTTTTTTCGTATGACGATGCTGCGGGGAAAATTACGTCGGCGTGCTTCGCGGTTTCGGTCATGAAAAGTTCGTGGACGACGAGCAGCTCGAGTCCCTTTGGACGAATTTCGCCAACGCCAAATGTTTTGAATGGATTCGCGCCGACTACGTAAAGCGCTTTCAGTTTTGCGGATTGCGCGGCGCTTAGCATTTCTTTCGCTGACATGCCCGCTGTGTCTGAAACCTTTGCGCCCCAAAGATTGCTGAAGCGTTCGCGGGCGGAAGAATCGGAAACGCTTGCGAAACCGGGCAGACGGTCTGGCAGCAAGCCCATGTCTGCGGCACCGCGCGAATTGTTGTAATCGCCGAGCGCCACGTAACGCGTTTGACCGGTCAAAGTGGAACCGTATGCGATTAAATCTTTTATCGACGGGCCGGAAATTCCGGCGCCGAATAAAATGATGACGTCGGTTTCTTTCGCGAGCTTTTCCTTCAACGAGGAAAGTTCGGCGCTTGCGGAACCTTCGCCGCTAGCTAGCCAACGTATCGCAGAGTTTTCGCCGGCTGCGGCGGGCGTAACGGAAACTGTGGCTTTACGCGCCAGGGGGATTGTCTGCGAGTTAATAATGTAGAGCCGCGCGGCGTTGTGACGAATCGCTGACCGAATCTGCCACGCGACGAGCGGATTCTGATTCGTCGCGTCATTTCCAACTAGCAAGATGGCGCTGGCCTTGGCGACTTGTTCCATCGTAGCTGATGCAGACGCCGCGTTATGTCCGAGCGCCGAAATTAATCCGGCATAGTCGGCGGTTCGGTGATGATCAACATTATTTGTGCCGAACGCGCCGCGCGCGATTCGTTGCAATAAATAATTTTCTTCATTGGTGGTGCGATTCGATCCGATAAATCCAATCGCGTTTGCGCCATTTTTCTTGTGAATTTCGGCCAGGCGCGCGGAAACTTCGCCGATTGCGTCTTCCCATGTCGTGGGCTGCAATTTTCCGTTGCGGCGAACCATCGGCAGACGCAACCGCTCGGGATGCGTCGTGAAATCAAATCCGAATCGGCCCTTCGCGCAAAGAAATTCGCCGTTGATGCCGCTTAGATCGCGATTATTTGCGCGCAAAACTTCGTTGTTGCGCACGCTCAGCGTCACTTTGCATCCATTCGAGCAATGCGTGCACACGGTAGGCGCGTATGACATTTCCCATGGCCGCGTTTTGTAGCGATAGGTTCCGCTGGT
>DATBYL010000050.1:0-4752 GCA_036513735.1 Candidatus Acidiferrales bacterium | reverse complement strand
ACTGAAATTAAAATTGATCCAGCGCAAATGCAAATCGCGAAGGCCGGAGATCGTTGGATGGATAGCGTTGACGTGAAGTGGGTGCAAGTTGCCGCCGATGGGCGAGTGTTGGCCAGCACTTCGCAAACTTTCAATCTGAATATTTCACAGGTGGATTATGAAAATGTTTTGCGCAAAGGGCTGACGTTTTCGGGGAACGTAAAGCTGGTGAAGGACGCGACTGACGTGAGGATCGTGGCCAGAGACTCAGGCAATGGCTCCGTAGGAACGGTGAATATTTCGATCGACCGGCTGTTTACATCAGTCCCGTCGAAGTAGAGCCTTGTGCATCCGCATTTCAATTCGAATGACTTTCCACAGCTATTTCCATAAAATATTTAGTACTAAGTACCATAGTTTTCTTGACATAAACTAGCCTCCTGCGCTACCCTGAACCGCAGACTCGGACACTCCTCTTTTTTAATCTTCCCAAAATGGGAATTTCCAGCCTGTTTGCCCTGACGCAGAAAGGGGCCGCACTCAAAAATCAATCGATTTCAAAGGAGCGTATAAGAGTATCAAAACAAACGACTTATTAAGTCCTTTGTTTTGACATTCTTAGCATGATTTACGTCCGTAACTCCTTTGTTTTGATATTCATAACAAAAACAGGGGGGAGGGGGTGGGGTAACCAGTTGGTACTGGCCAGATGCGCGCCGAGCCTAATTCCCGGCGCCGTCTTGGAGGACGGCGTCAACTTCGGGGGGGACGATGCCGAGATTCACGTAAATCGGGCGCATGATTTTTCTTACGCCTTTGATTTGCGTTAGGAACCATAGAGCGCCCAGCAGGCAGCACGCGCCGCTGGCCATTACTGTTTTTGGCGCGCCGATCGCGTCGGCAAGAGTGCCCGCGAGCAACGCGCCGAACGGCGCCATGCCGACCAGAGCTACCGTGGAATAGCTCATCACTCGTCCGCGTTTGCTTTCATCCACGATGGTTTGGACGATGGTCATGCTGGCGGACATTTGTTGCATCATGCCGAATCCGCAGAATGAGAGCATGAGCAGCGAGAGCCAGAAATTTTTGGAGAGGCCGAAGACAATTAGTCCGACGCCTAGCATGGTGGCGGAAATCGGAATCATTTTTGTAAGTCCGCGAACGCTGGAGCGTACTGCGAGCGAATAGGCAGAAATGAGCGCGCCGACGCCGACCGCGCCCATCAAGAATCCGTAAGTGTGCGGACCGCCATTCAGAATTTTCAGCGCGAACACGGGCATCAACACGGTGAAAGGCCAGCCCATCAGGCTGATCACCGCGAACAATAAAAAAATAGTTCGGATGGGAGTCGAGTTGGCCACATACGTCCAGCCTTCTTTCAGTTGGTGAAACATGGACGCTGTGCCTTGCGGCAGCAGCCACGGCTTCAAACGCATCATCAAGAGGGAAGCGATCACCGGCAAATAGCTGAGGCCATCTATTAAGAAACAGTAACCTGTGCCAAATAACGCGATTACCGCACCGGCCAGCGACGGGCCAAGCAGCCGCGCCATATTCACCATGGAAGAATTCAGCGCTATGGCATTGCCTAGATCCTGTTTGTCTTCGACCATTTGCACTAGAAACGCCTGTCGGCCGGGCATATCAAATGCGTTAATAAGGCCCTGAAATGCGCCGAGGCCGATAATTTCGGGAATGTTGATGTGACCGGAAAGTGTAAGTACGGCGAGCGCGAGCGATTGCAACATCGCGAGAATTTGCGTGATGACGAGAACGCGCCGGCGGTCGAGTCGATCCACCCACACGCCCGCGAGCGGCGCGAAAAGAAATGTGGGAATTTGCCCGGCGAAGGAGACGACGCCAAGAAGTAGCGGCGATCGGGTGAGTTTGTAGACCAGCCAGCTTGTGGCGATGCGCGTCATCCACGTGCCGATGAGCGAAATACTTTGTCCGGTGAAAAAAAGACGGTAGTTGCGGTGACGCAGCGCACGCCAGATTCTCGCGCGGCCCGATAATTTTTCAGACGGACGGATTGGTGGGCTGGCGGATTCGCTCAACTGCGGATTCTCCCGTCTACTGCTTCACTGGATGCAAGCGCAATCCGGCTCAGTAGCCTTTTTCTTTGTCGACGACGTTCAGCAGCGGTTCGCCGGCCGCAAACCGGCGAATATTTTCTTTTAGCATTTCTACGACGCGGGCAAGCGAAACGTCCGACGCGCCCGCGATGTGCGGAGTGATCACGACATTTTCAAATTTCCAGAGCGGATGATTCGCGGGAAGCGGCTCTGGATCGGTCACGTCCAGTCCCGCGCCGGCTAAATGATGATTGGTGAGAACTTCCATCAATCCATCCATCGAATAAATTGTGCCGCGCGAGACGGCGATGAAATAAGCGCCGCGTTTCATTTCTCGAAATTGAGCTGCGCCAATCATTCCTTTGGTTGCATCGGTTTCGGGCACGGTGATGAACACGACGTCCGCGAGCGGCAGCACCGTATCGAGCTGATTCGGCTTCACCATTTGCTTGATTACTGGCGAAGGCGCGGCGTCCTTAGGATCAACGCCGATAATCGTCATGCCGAATCCGTTGGCGCGTTCGGCGATTTTCGTTCCAACGCCGCCGACGCCGACGATTACGGCTGTCTTGCCCTGCAGATCCGTGAGCTGGCCAAGATTGCGCGGCATTTCCCATTTGCCTTTTGCGGGAATGGTTTGGTACAGGCCACGCGTGAGCGCAAGCAGAAGCGCCATCGCGTGATCGGCAACTTCGGGGCCGAGAACTACCTTCAGATTTGTGAGTGTAATGTCCGTATTTTTGAAAACCGGAGCGATGCCTTCGACGCCGGAATTCATAATGTGCACCCACTTCAATTGTTTCGCGGCTTGAAGTTCGGCGCGATTCAGCTGAGTAGCGATCAGCGCGTCGGCGTCGGCGATTTCCGCGTTCAGTTGATCCGGTGTTGGCGCGACGATGGAAACATTTGGAGGAGCGGATTTTCTTAGCTCATCGACCGTGGCGCTTGGAAGTCCGGTGATAATTATTTTTTTCTTTGCCGGTTGACTGGACTGGCCAAAAGCAAATGCAATGAGCAGAGTAATTGCAGCCGAGCGGAGTGCGAATGAAGTTTGCATATCGGTGTGTTGCCCTTAATGAATTGTACATCGAACATGAGCGGGAGCGAAAAGCAGGTGTGCGAAGCGGCGGTAACTTTCAAACATCATCGCGCGGACGCGTTGATTTCCGGCGCTATATTCGTGCTAACATTTTTTGACTCGCCTTTTATTTATCGGCGAAGCAGACGTGGAACTATGTTTTGAATGCGGCGAATATCCGCCGAAACGACCAGACCAGCATGGAAATCTCATCAGAGCTGCGATATCCGACCAAGTGGTATTCCAAATTGGTTGTGGCTGTCATTGCAATTCTGTTTTTCACCCTGCTTTCATCGATAACCGTTTCGATATTTCTACTTTACCGGATACTTTCTCCCACGCATTCGCAGATGGATTTGAATGCCACGGATTTCCCGGGACGTCCTGAGGAATTTGCCTTCACCGTTCCCGGAGGAGCGCAGCGCACCGGTTGGTTTTTCCCCGGTCTTCGCGGCGCGCCGACTGTGGTGCTCTGTCACGGTTACGGATCGAGCCGCGCGGAATTGTTGACGCTCGCAACTTCGATTCAGGATCGTCAATACAATGTTTTCATTTTCGATTTTGCCGGCCACGGTACTAACAAGGGATACACGACAATGGGATTTCAGGAAACGCGTGAGCTGAAAGCTGCTCTTGATGGACTCGCGCAACGCGATGACGTCAACAAAGATAGTTTCGCAATTTGGGGAACGAATCTTGGCGCGTACGCGGCGCTTGCCGTGGCGGAAAAAACTCCCGCGGTTCGCGCGCTGATTCTGGAATCCGTTTACAACAGGCCAACAGATTTTTTACGTTTGCAAGTTACGCGATCCGGACTATCCCATCTGCCGTGGCTGCAAAGCATGACGACGTTCGCATTTGATTTTGAACACCGCGAAGATCGCGATGTGCCGCCGGATTCGACGGGGCTTGGAAGTTTGAAGGGCGTGTATAAATTATTTTTGGAATCGCCCGACGAGCAGGAACTGGCTGTGTCCACTCACACGCTTTTTCTGCGCGCTCCTGAGCCGAAACAGGAAGCAGTACTTTCGCAGGGAAATTACGCGGGAATGCCCGACGATGCGAAGCGCTTATATGAGAATCGAATATTGAGTTTTTTGTTGGTGAATTTGCCGGCGAATCCGGCAGAACCAGCGAAGTAATTTATTCCTCAACAAATTCTCGCGGAAAAATTACGGTGAAGTTGCGCGTCGCGGTTGTACGGGCTGAACGCGCACGAGCCACGCGGTCGGAGCAGTTTGTTGAACGGGAGTGCATTCCATTCCGCGCCTGCGAATATCGCGGCAGCCTGCGTCGTTAGTGAAAAGCCAGAACGAGCCGCCAGATTCGGGCGTCCATTCGGGAATTTGCCGGTCGAGATAATATTCCAGCCCGTATTGCCAGGCGCGATCCAGTTGATACGAGCCGAGTGAACCGGCCGGAATTTTTTCGGCGGCCGTAATTGCTTTGCCGGATTCAGCGGAAAGAAATGCTCGCGCTGTGGCGCGCGAAGAAACTGAGGGATCAATTCGCGGAACGACGAAGCGGTTCGCGGCGACGAGCAGACATGCGATGAGCGCCGCGTTCACGAGAAGCGCTGCCGCGATGCGACGTGCAGAACCGAGAGCCGCGATGATTGCG
>DATBYL010000049.1:0-9561 GCA_036513735.1 Candidatus Acidiferrales bacterium | reverse complement strand
TTTGAAATCGCGTCTCGCGGAATTGCAGGCGAATCGCAGGGACACTTATCGTCAGGTGGGGCAGCACGTTTATCAAATTTGGGCGGAGCTGGAAGAAACTTCGCTGGCGCGCGCGCGAAAAGCTTTGTTCGGTGACGAAGCTTCCGGCGCTTACAGCATGTTCACGAATCGACTGATGTTTGTTGATGGTGGACGCGACGACCGCATCTTTCTTGAGAACTACGTCATGCTCGGAAATTATCATCGTGACGTGGATCGCCTGGAAGTGATCGACCAAATACTTTTGGAGTTGCTGCGCGAAGTAGTTTTCCCCGGCGAAGCTCCCGATAATTCCGGCCGCGCAAGTCAGGCGCACAATGCGCTCGTTGAAACTGCGGTGCGTCAGCGCACAGAACTTGCGCAGCTTGACGATGACCGCGAAGTCCTCGTGCGCAGATTGGATCGCAGTGAAGGATTAATTGGACGCACGATTCGCCGCGAAGATCCTGCGGAATTGCGCGCGGCATTAACCGAGCTGGATCGGCGCCGAAGTTTTCTTCAGGAAAAACTGGATCTTCTCGCTCCGCAAATAGAATCCTCCAAGCAAAAACTGGAATTTCTGGACGATAAACACGAAACAGAACTCGGCGAATATTTAAACGAACCGGCAAACGCCAAGCGGTTGTTTGAAGGCGCTCACACAGAATCGGAAGCCGATCCGCGAGTGCATCTGCTGGAAGAATTTGTCGTGCGCCTTGAGCAAAAAGAAATTCTGCTTCACGTTTTAGCGAGCTACGAAGTTCGCAATCTGCATTTGGAATACAGTCCTCCGGTCCACTTGCAACAATTGCGAAAAGCGCTGGTCTCGCGCGAGGAATTGAAGCGCGTGGAAGATATCCTGAAACAATTTCCGGCGCGCCAATTCTCTTTGAAGCCGCTGGAAGATGCCGCGCGGAGATTGCGCCGATTGACGCGCGAAGAGCAGCGCTCGCTGGTGCTGAGATTCTCGGAAGATTTCATGCGGTTGCGCCGTGACTTGAAAGATTATCAGCGGCTGAGTTCTGCGATGGAGCGTGTGAATTTAGTTCGCGCGGAACGCACGCGCGAAGTTTCCAAAATGAATCGCACGCTTTACGAATTTCTGCTGCCGGAAGAAGAAAAACCCGCGGAAGATCACGTTGTTTCGCACGCAGTAATCAAAGCGGATGTTCGCGGCTCAACACGCATGACGCAAGATCTTCTTTCGCGCGGGCTGAATCCTGCTTCGCACCTGAGTTTAAATTTGTACGAACCAGTTCAAAAAGTCTTGGATCGTTATGGCGCATCGAAAGTTTTCATCGAAGGCGACGCGATTGTTATGGCGATTTACGAAACAGAAGCGAATCGGATGCGCCAACGCGCTGTTGCGAAATCTTGTTTGTTGGCGAGACATATTGTTGGGATCGCGCAAGCTTACAATCAGAGGAGCGAATCTTCGGAACTGCCGCGATTGGAAATTGGAGTTGGAGTTGCGTTTCAGAATTCGCCGCCAACTTACTGGATGGATAAAGATTCGCGGATCATGATTTCACGCGCGCTGAATCTTTCCGATCGTCTATCGAGTTGTTCAAAAGCGGCGCGAAGACTTTTGGGTCAGCCGAATTCGCCATTCCGCTTATTTGTTTTCCAAACGACGATGGAAGGAATCACAGAAGAAGAGTTGGATGAATTTATTTTGCGCTACAACATGAATGGTGTTGAATTAAATGAAGAGGGATTTCAAAAATTAGGCGAAGAAATTTCGCTGACGCCGATCGACCTTGATTGCCAGATGCCGTGGGGAATCGATCGGGTCACGATTTTTTCGGGGCTTGTTCCTGTTGGCGATGCGCTTGAGCCGCTTTTTATTCGCAAGGGTTTTGTGCGTCAATTGCTGCCGGACGGAAAAATTGGCGCGGCAGTTTCGCGGGCGTACTACGAGGTGTGCACAAATCCTGATTTGGTAGAAATAATTGGTGCGAATCGCGCGCCAGTTCCCAAGCGTTAAATCCAAAACGTTAGTTACTATTCGCGCTTTAAAATCCAGAGTGTTCTATAATTCCGCGGGGGCGAAAAAAGTCCGGTGATTTTCCCGGCCTTCAAAGCCGGCGATCCGTTCCTTCGCGGAACGAATGGTGCGTTCGACTCGCACACGCCTCCGCCAAATTTTGAAAATATATTTTGGGATGAAATATTCTGTAGGTGCGTGCTGGCGATTTGATGGGTAGGGTGGAGAGGCGCGTGCCGGGTGGTGGGGAAAAGTAACGAACATGCATTATAATGCATGTTGGAGGGGGGAATTTGGTGAAAAGTGCATTATAATGCACTTTTTGGGGACGGAAAAAGACAGAAAAGTGCCAGAATGCAGAGACGCGGAGAAGGATTTGAGGAAGAACAGAGAAGAGATTCAACTATCTATGTGCCCCGGCCCCCTGAAAGTGGCCCCTACGATTTTCGGCTAAGTCCTTTACTTACATAACGATCGACCACAGAGCGCTGTAAGTCCTTTATTAGCACACACATCGCAAAATAGGGGGGTGGGGGGTACGAGTTTTTTTGAAAATGGGTTATGGGAAGTGCGGGTGGGTGATGGCTAAGGGTAGGGAAACAAAGGGGATAAGGAGATGTACACCATTCCGTACGGACTTTTCGGGGACAAAGGGCTTGTGCGCAGATTGTTCGGGAAACGTCCCGGTCTGTCCCCGCGCATCTAGGACTCATTGCTTCGTCTTTGCGCCACCAAATCCCACCCAGCTAGAGCCATCGCATCCCCTAGACAAAAGTGCTGACAACGGCATACCGATACTGTCGCTTTTATCTTCCAGGTAGATCACATCATTCACCACGAAACGTCCAGATTCCCTCACCAGGACCAGCGCAACCTCCCAAGTCTCGGGGGGGCGAGCTTAAAGTCAGCTTTACATAGACGCGAATAGAGCCATCCTTTTCTGAGTCGCTTCGCTCAATCAAAAATGCATCGGGTTCGGTTCGCTCGGCAGCACCCGAGAAGAGTCCCGATTCCGCCCACCCGAAGGGCGCCTTCTCGGGTATTTGATCCTTCATCAACATGCGCTTCTGATCCTGCCGAGCCCAATCGCGCGCACAGGCGCGGGCCATCTCAATTCTGTGGAGCATAGACTTGCTGAGATATGGGTTGAAGACGTTCATATCGGCCCCGCGTGGAAGACCGTCGGGGTGGCGAAGCACCCCTTGATGGTAAAGACTCTGAACGAGGGCGGTGGCCCGCTTCGGCAAGCCTCCGGGTCGGCTCTGTTGTGCGGCTTGGGCAAAGCTACTTAGAGTGAGAAGCGAGAATAGAGCGATGCAGCGTAATTGAATCATTTTAATCTCACTTAACGGTGATCACCCTATAGTAATAGACGTGGGCCAACCCGCCCCGTCACTTACGAACGTCGTTGACCGATATCAGTCTCTGGATGGAGAATTCGTATCGACAGCAGAGTTCGTGCCCTATGTAATCTCCTGGGTCAGTAAAAGTTCCCACCGTTGTGATTTCTGCTTGATGGTTCTTCTTAAGAAGATTCGTTAATTTTTTGTTTAGCGGAGACTTGGAGTCATGGACGTCTTTGCCAAAAGTCGCTAAAACCACATCGTGTTTTCCGGACGTCGGATTTTCCTTTGCTGGACAAGAATCGTCCCGAAGGACAGAGAACTCCAATCCACTTGCGACTATCGCCTGGAGTCGCACGGTTTTTCCGGAGTATTCGCTCGGGTGATTCAGAAGAGTACATAATGTAGCCGTCTGCTCGGAGTTTAGAACCTTATGATCGTTCTGCGCTTGAGTGACGGCTGTAAGCGCCAGAAGGAATCCTATTGAAATCGCTCTCATGTGTCAGCAGGTGGCCCTAGTATCGAATTTGTTTTTGTGTTTCGTGCGCGACGCGCGACGAGCGAGTATAACATTGCTTGAAGTATCCGCGGAGTAGCGCCAATTCGGGGTGTCCCCGTCCAAATTCAACGTAGAAATTAAATTCGATGTCCTGATGGAGTTGCGGCCACCCAAAAAATTCTAAAAATATATTTTTGTAGCCAACCATTTTAGAAATCCTCGCAACCAAGTATGCAGCGAGTGGTATTTATCGCATCTGTAACCCGGGGGTGGGTTCGATGCGCTATAAGCGTTGCCTATTTCTATTTTTGATTTGTATTGGTGTTTTCTGCGCGCCGGTTTGCCGGGCGCAGGAAACTTTGCGCGTGCCGGAATCGGCGATGCGCGTGCAGTTTCAGACGGACGCCACCACGGTTGATCTTCGTCTTGAAAATTCTTCCCGGAAAAATGGTTCGGCGCACATTTTGCTTCTGATACTTGATCCTAAGGGATTGGTGCAGGCGCAAGGGGAGCGTTCGATTTCGCTTTCGGGCGGCACCACGAAGACGCAGGTGGTGCTGCCAGCGATTGCCGCATCGGAAAAAGATCAGGCGAAGGCGCATTTGTTTTTGTATCGGCTACGTTATTTTGTGTCGGCGAATACTGAGGATGGGTCGTCGTTCCAGCCTGTGGATGGAACGGTTTCGATTGGCGAGATTGCACCGCAATTGTTTGAGTTGCATGCGGCGGCACCGGAATATGTGGAGCCGGGGAATCGCTACGTTTTGCACGTGAGGGCGATTCATCCGGCAACTTCTGCTCCGCAGCAGGGAGTTCTCGTGCAGGGCTCTCTCGATGTTGAAGAAGACAATCCGGTGCTCACGAACAAAGCCGTGACCGACGGTCGCGGATATGCCACGTTGGAATTTTCGATGCCTGCCAGTATCGATCCGAAGCGGGTCAAGATGAACGTAACCGGCACACGCGACGATTTCACTGCGAACGCAGATTCTAATCTGATCGTGCCGCAGTGGACTACCACGTCTCTGAGCACGGATAAGCCGCTTTATCAGCCGGGACAAACGCTGCATATGCGGCTGCTGGCTTTCGGCACCGATACGAAAGCTATGGTGGACGAGCCGGTGAACTTCCAGATTACCGATCCGGAAAACACGCTGGTGTATCGCGTGGCGCAAAAAACTTCGCGCTACGGAATTGCTTCGGCAGATTGGCAAATACCGGATAATTTGCGGTTGGGAACGTACGTAGTTACCGCGGAGTTCGATGGCGGCCGCTACGATGAGCGGCGAAGCACTGCGCACGTGAAAATCAGCAGATATGAGCTGCCGACATTTTCTGTGATTGCGAAGCCGGACCGTCAATATTATTTGCCGGGGCAAAATGCCACCGTCGAAATTCGCGCGAATTATCTTTATGGCGAGCCTGTACGGCGCGGACATGTTCGGCTTGTCCGCGAAACCGAGCGCGAATGGGATTTCCGCGAACAGAAATGGAAAGTCGAAGAGGCCGAAGTCTACGAAGGAGAAACCGACGCGCAAGGAAAATTTGTGGCGCACGTGGATCTGACCAAGCAACACGAGAGTATGGCGGACGACAATTGGTCGCGATTCGAGAATATCAACTATTCCGCTTACTTTACAGACGGCACGACCGGCCGCACAGAGGACCGGCGATTCGATTTGCGCGTCAGTCGCGATCCAATTCACATCTATCTAATCCACGACCCACCAATAAATTATCCGCACGAGTTCTACGTCTCCACGGATTATGCGGATGGCAATCCGGCACAGTGTGATGTGCAAATCAAGTGGGCGAGGGCAACGCGCTCAGCAGATGGAAACATTTTGCCGGAGGCGGACGCAAAGTTGCTTCGGCAAATACACACGAATCGTTACGGTGTTGCGAGAATTACAGGGCTGAACATTCCGGATCTGGAAAAATCCGGCGAATTCATGCTGGTCGTTGATGCAAAGGACGAGAAAGGCGCGGGCGGCCACGAAACGGAAAGAGTGAGCTCGGATGAAGTGCGCGATAGAGCCATCGGCGTTGCCACAGATAAGACGCTTTATCAACCTGGCGAGCCTATTGAAGTCGAACTGAAATCGAATGAGCCCGACACCACGGTGACCGTGGACGCGATTCACGACAATAAAGTTGTGGCGTCGCAAATGGTTCACTTGCATCACGGGCGAGCGAATTTGGTATTTGCGCCCAGCGATAAATTTCAGAATGAAGTGACGATCATGGCCTACGCTTTTGGCGCGAATGCCGAACGCAATTCTGGTGAAGCGGATTTCACTTCGTTCCGAAACGTGCTGTTCCCGAAGAATCATGAGATTAGTTTGGATGTGAAGATGGCCAAAGCGACGTATTTGCCGGGTGAAAATGCTCCCGCGGAATTGCGCATGGCCGGGCCGGACGGGCAACAGCTACGTGGCGCGATTGGTCTTGTGGTTGTGGACCGAGCTGTGGAGGAACGGCAGCGAAGCGATCGAGATCTCCGGTGGGATGAAGGTTTTCTGGGATATCGCAGCATGATTGACGATGAAGAGCTGAAAGGCATTCATTTATCGGATTTGAATAAGCTGGACCTTACCAAGCCTTTGCCTGATGGATATGAACTTGTCGCAGAAATCATGATGCAAGAATTCTCCAATCATGCGCCTCAGTTCTTTGACGTTGCTTCTCCGAACGGTAGCCTTTCCTATCTTTTTTGGAATGAAATAAATCCGCAGATGACTTCGATTCGAGCGGCGCTGGATGCGCGCTACGAAAAAACAGAGGAGTATCCGAAAACGGAAGCGGCGCTGCAAGAATTCCTTTCCGCGGAAGGAATTGACTTCAGCGCGTTGCGCGATCCGTGGGGCATGCCGTATCGCGTGAAATTCAGCGTCGAGCGCAGCATGGATCAGTTGGAGATTTTGACTTCCGGTCCGGACAAACGGGCTGATACCTCCGACGATTACAGTGTACTGAGCGTGAATCGTCTGTACTTCAAGCCGCACGAAGACGAGATTTCACGCGCCATACATGAATTCCACGAGCGCACCGGCGGATTCATCCGCGATATGGATGGGTTGAATGCGGAACTCGCCAAGCGCGGAATAAATTTCAATGCTTTTCGCGATCCGTGGGGACACGCATATAGAGCGTCGTTCGGCGTGAACGGAAACACTTTGCAGATTACCGTGATGAGCGCCGGACCTGACGGCGTATTCAGAACGGATGGAGGATATTGGGGCGACAATTTTATTGTCGGGGACGCTGGAATAAATTATTTCGAGGATACGCGCCTGAAAATTGATCACGCGCTTTCGGACAATTTCGACAAGACTCTTGAGTATCCTGAGAATATAGATGAGTTCCGAAGCGTGCTGCAGAAATATGGCATCGATTGGGACGCCTTGAAGGATCCCTGGGAGCATCCATACATTGTATTTTTCAGCCGGGCGGTGACGTATGCGGACGACGTCAATATAAAGAGTTTTCAGAATAGCCTGGGAAATGATTTGCACCACACTTCTGTGACGCCGGTGACGAAGTATGGGGAATGGATCCACATCATGAGCAAGGGATCGGGCGCAAAGGACCAGTACACGCGCGATTTTGAGGCGGCAAGTTTTTCGCACACGCTGGTAAAACAAGGCAGCGGGGATCGATCTCCGGT
Source organism: Candidatus Acidiferrales bacterium (assembly GCA_036513735.1). Lineage (GTDB taxonomy): Bacteria > Acidobacteriota > Terriglobia > Acidiferrales > UBA7541 > DASTCZ01. The sequence continues at coordinate 2,047 of DATBYL010000049.1, read as the reverse complement.
GAGTCTATCGATAGAGCCGGTTCTTTCCGCGGGAATGGGCGCGATTGTAGGTGCAGTGGTTGATCCCGACGAACACGCGATAATCGGCGCGACAATTACCGCCCAAAATTCCGACACGAAGGAAGCTTTCATGGCGCTCTCGCTCGATTCGGGCGCATACGTTTTGCGGAATCTTCCTCCGGGAAAATATTCGGTTGGAGTTACTTATCCCAATTTTAAGCCGAGCGTTATTACAGATGTTTCTGTATTTTCGGGGAGCACGACGAAGCTGAACGTGAAACTAGAAGTTGGGGCGACGAATGTGACGGTGGAAGTGTCGGCCGGGCAACAACAGGCAATGCAAACGCAGAACGCGTCGGTTACCGTCACGAAGACAGTTGTCAGTCCGCAGAGGTCACTTCAAGCTGCGCCGCTGATTTCAACTCCGCGGCTGCGGCAGTATTTTCCGGAAACACTTTTCTGGCAGCCAGAATTAATTACGGATGCGGCGGGGCGGGCGCATTTGAGTATTCCGTTGGCGGATAACATCACGACCTGGAGACTTTCGGCGGTGGCTTCCACGGAAAAAGGAGAAATCGCTTCGGCGGAGAAGGATATTCGCGCATTCCAACCATTTTTTGTGGAACACGATCCGCCGAAATTTCTTACGGAGGGCGATGAAATTGATTTGCCTGTCGTGCTGCGAAATTATCTGAATCACAGTCTGCGGATGAATGTGGTGATGAAGCCGGAGAGCTGGTTTATTCCGCTGGGGCCGATTTCCGCGAAAACGGATGTGGCGGCGAGCGATTCGGCGACGGAGATATTCAAGTTCCGCGCGGCTGCGTCGGTGAAGAACGGCAAGCAGAGAATTACGGCCACCGGCGTTGGCGCCGGGGCGAGCGACGCTATTGAGCGCACTGTGACAGTTCGTCCGAACGGCGAAGAGAAATCCGAGACGAAGAGTTTGGTGTTTGACGATACGGCGGCGCTCGATTTGCAAATTCCGGCGCACGTGCTGACGGGATCGTTGGAAGCTGAGTTGAAAATTTATCCGAACTTGAATGCGCACATTTTGGAAAGTATTGAGTCGGTGCTCGAACGTCCGTACGGATGCGCGGAGCAGACGATTTCTTCGACGTATCCGAGCATTCTGCTTTTGAAAACTATGAAGAGCGCCGGAATGGAAAGTTCGCCGCTGGCTCCGAGGGCGCGGCGCTACGTGCAGCAAGGATACGAGCGGCTGCTTTCTTATCGCGCGCCAGGCGGCGGATTTACTTACTGGGGCCGCGGCGAACCCGATCTGGCGTTGACTGCGTACGCGCTGCGATTTTTGCAGGATGCGTCGGAATTTATTGAGATTGATGATTCGATTGTGGGCGAGCAGGTCCATTGGATTTTGCGCAAGGCGGAGAACGATGGCCGGTGGATCGCGCGGGATTGGAAGGGGAATGAGGATGCGCGCCAGACTTTAATTGCGACGGCGTACGTTTCACGGGTGATGGCGAATTTAGATTTGCATGGACTGCTCGCGGCGTCTGATGCGGGACTCGAAAAAGAAGTTTCTGAAACGCTGAAACATTCGCTGGAATATTTGGGAGTGAAGGTTGCCGAGACGGACGAGCCGTATTTGATTGCGTCGTACGTGCTGGCGCTTCCGAAGGATTCCGCTGGCGCGGCGGATTTGCGTTTGGCGGGAAGTCTGGATCGGTTGCGGAAACTGGAACGTCATGAGGCCGATGCAAGTTACTGGGCGCTAGAGACGAACACTCCATTTTTCGGATGGGGATTGGCGGGGCGAATTGAAACGACGGCGCTGGTGTTGCAGGCGCTGAAAAATGGCGGTGAGGAGACTGACCGCGAAATTCTTTCGCGCGGCGCACTATTTCTTTTGAAGAATCAGGATCGCTACGGGATTTGGTATTCGTCGCAGGCGACAATTAATGTGCTGGACGCGCTTCGAGTGCTTACTTTGCGGAATGAAGGTGCGTCGGGCGGCTCTGGAATTTATTCGGCGCAGTCTGGGAGGGCGGAAATTTTTGTTGATGGGCGCGCGGTGCAATCGGTG
>DATBYL010000048.1:0-8399 GCA_036513735.1 Candidatus Acidiferrales bacterium | reverse complement strand
CTTCGATGAGCAAAGGCGTGGTCATGTTCTGTACACCGAATACGGCGGAATTGCGAATGTATGCGGGCAAATCTTCGTAGAGCGGAACTTCCATGCGCTGCTGGCCCGTTTCGATGTGATCGGTTTCAGCAATGCCGGAACTCCAATGATGATTTCCGTAATTGCTGACCAGATCGGTGATGGGCGCGCCGGCAACGGCGGCGGCAAAAATTCCGTTGGTATGCGTGGCGAGATAGACGGAATCGAATCCGCCCCAGGAATGGCCGACGACGCCAACTCGTTTCGGATCGACGAGACCCATATCGACGACACGTTTTGTGGCAGCGGTGACGCAATCAACGACAGAGACACCGGGATCGCGCGGCTGGAAGACGATGTCCGGTTCGAGAAGGAAATATCCGTGAGCGGTGAAAGCCGCGGGATTGTAATAATCGCGTTCGGATGGCGCGCTGAAGCGATGCAGGCCGTCGGAAAGTTTTTCGTACATGTAAACGACCATCGGATATTTTTTGCCGGGCTCGTATCCGGCGGGATAGTAAAGCGCGCCTTGCAAATGTTCGCCGTGCGAATTTTTGTAGTCAATTAATTCGCCGTGACCCCATGCGTAATTGGATTGGAATGGATTTGTGTTGGTGACCTGTTTCGCGTTTTTCAGATCGGCGCCGGCGATAAATATATTTGGAGATTGGTCGAAAGATTCAAGGACGTATTCGTAGACGTCGGCGTCTTTTGCTTTCGCGAGGCGCGAGACACCTTTGTCCAGCCAGATGGCGTGCTCGTCGGTGGCGATGGTGGCGTTCAAATTTAATTTTGCGTAGCCGGATTTTTTCGTCCATTCACCGTAGAGGCTTACGAAAACTGGCTTGTCAGCGTCGATGAATTCTTCGTCGGCATTCAGGCGGACGTAGCGATGACGGACTTGATCCTTCGCGCCGTCGGTGAGTTGCGTGGCATGCGAACCATCGGGCGAAACGCGCCAGAGATCGTATTTGTCGTAGAGGATTACGGCGGCGTCATCTTTCGTCCAGCCTGCTACGCCGAAAGGCGGCTTCTGCTTAATTGTTTCGTCGGATTCGCGATTCACGAATGCGGTCTTCACGGATTTTGTGATGTTGGTGACGGCTTTCGTTGCGACGTTGACCGTCCAATAGTTATCGTCCTGAAAATAAATCAAATATTTTCCGCCGGGGCTGGGCTGGATGGAACGGTCTTCGATTAGATGATCTTTTATTTTTGTGCGCGCGCCGGTGTTTACATCGACGATGGAGAGATCGGCTGTGGGTCGGCCGATGGTGCGATCCAATGTGTAGGCGTCCCAATTTGTGGCGAAGGCGAGTTGAGAATGTTTGAGCGGCGTGACTTGCTCGGTGAGATCGTGACCGAGCGAAATCAATTTCCCGGAATCTATGTGCCAGACCGCGAGCATATTTTTCTGGCGATCTTGTCGTGCTTGCAATTTTTGCTTGGGCTGAACGTCAACGTCGGTCCAATGCCAGATGTCCACAGACGCGGGTTCTTCTTCGCCATCGGCGGGAATTGGCGCTTTGCTGGCTTCACTTGCCGCAGCTTTTTTCGGCGGAGTGATCTTTTCATCCCACTTGGCGACGCCGAAAAATACCATGCCGCCTTCTTCGGGCCACGATGGTTTGCGATAGGAAACGATGCGCATTCCCGCTGGAAAATTATTTGCGGCGACAGTTGGGTCGAAAACCTTCGCGGCGGCGGTCGTGTTGGGCAAATTCATCCAGGCGAGTGCCGAATAAGTGAAACCTTCGCGATGCGGATCGGATTTCGAGCGCAAAACGGCCAGATCGGAACTGTTTTTCCGCCACGCGAGGCCGCTGTATATAGATGATGAGGAATCCAGGACGCGAACCGCGCCGGTTTCGGTATTGAAAAGTTGCACGCCATTTCCGGTTTTGTCCTCGGAATTGATGGCCATGGCGAGAAGCGTGCCGGTGCGCGGCAAATCCTGCCACGCGAATTCGGAAACATTGCCGAAGGAAGTGTCGAGTCCGGTGGAAAGTTGGCGGACGACCAGAGTTGCGCCTTGCGGATTTTCGTCGGCATCTGCTGACGCGGCTGCATCAGTAGCACCGGTCTTTTCTGGAGCGTATTTGCGCATGGCGAGATACGTTCCATTCGGGCTGAACGAAAAAGTTTCGACGGCGTCAACGACGAGTTGATCTCCTGTCGTGAGATTTAGCAATCCCATTTTTCGTTGGATGGGCTTCTTTTGCTGGCGAAGTTTTTCGTCCGCCGCTTCGGAATTGCCGGTGGCGAATGCAACCCAGTGCGAGTCGGAAGAAAAAACTGGCTGCGTGGCGAACGCGGTGACTTTCGTGGTGCCGTCGGCGATATTTGTGATGCGCAGTTCGTTGCTGCGATTGGAGCGATTGATTCCGTAGGCGAGCCATTTACCGTCGGGCGAGAGGCCGCCGGTTACGTTACCGAATCCGGCGGGCGCGAGCGTTTCAAATTGTCCGTAGTCGGCGGGAGTGACGGGCGCTTTCGTTTGTGCGCCGAGTGACGCCGCGAAACCGAGAATTGTTAGAGCGAGTGCCGCTGTTCGTCGCATGGTCGAGCCTTCCTTAAAAGACATTTAATTCGCGTGGGCGGATTGTCCACCGAATTGGGGTTGGAGGCAAGAGCGTCCCCGTCTTCAGGCTATTTAGAGCCTGAGTTCTCGGCCGACGGCCGGTACCATTTAGTTACCCCACCCCATCCCCCCTGTTTTTGTTATGAATATCAAAACAAAGGGGTTAGGTCGATTCATCTTGTCATGAATATCAAAACAAAGGACTTAGCTCGGATGGAACGGATCGAGATGCAAATCGTTTGTTTTGATGCTGTTACGTGGCCGCTCCGAACCTTTGGATTCTTTGGGACTGGCAGGGTGGGCGAGGACCGTTCCTAGAAGGATCGTTGGAACGGAGCGTCCAAGTCTGCGGGATAGGATAGCGCGGTTGGTCATTTTATGTCAAGAAAACTATGGTACTTAGTACTAAATATTTGACGGACCGTCGTGGAAAGTGATTCGAAATGAATTCGAATGCAGATTTCAGGGATTACTCAACGCAGAGGCGCTGAGAACGCAGAGGAACACGAGAGAAGATTGATGCAAAGCACTGCGAATCGCAGGGGATCGCCGGTTTGGATGGTCAGGAAATGTCGACGGACACTTGCGCGCGGTCGGGTGCTTCATTGTCAGACGAGCGCGAGTTTTTCTCAAAGAACAGACGGTGAATTCCGGAGTAGATGAGCGTGAGAGTGAACAGCTCAACTAACTGCAGGATCATTCGTGAGAACGGGCTGAGGTACGGTCCAGCATGCGTCAAAAACACCATCCAGCCCGCGTGAAATCCGACAAATGTCATCGCCAAGAACGGATTGGCCAGCTTTGTCCATGCAAAACTAAGAACGGCGGTAATGCCAATCGCCAGTAGTCCCCTGCGGCCAGTTGCCGAACCGAGGGAATACACGATCGCGCAGGAGGCCAACAGAACGCAGGCGAGTGCCACACCCGGAGTCGTGCCGAAAAAAATCAGCCCCTCGAAAAGGATCCAGACAATGGCGATGCGCCGGACGAACGGATCCTCCGGACCATAGACGATCGCTGTGTACACGAAGGCAACGGAAAGAAGAGAGTTTGCTACGAGCACGTGTAAATATTGCTGCATCCACTGCTGAGTTAGCACGGCGAACGACGAAGGCCTGCCGAATACAGTGAACCGGAACGCCCGGACCCAGCAAAGCACGATGCCCATTGCGGCGACGTAGGCGAGGGGACGCCGCCAGGTCAGCGAGAAAAATACTCTGGCCACAGATAGCCAGAACCAGAGCCTCCCTTTTTCGGGTACGGCTTCGAGGAGATCGCCGATGATGGAGGCGGCGCGAGCTTTAGTGGTGAAACCCGCGATGATCCATTCCGCGAAGGATGCGCTATGCATTTGTGCCCTCCAGTAATTTCAATCCTTTCAGCAAACTTTGGAATGAGCGCTGCGCATTGCGAACCGCTGAAAGGCCGAGTTTCGTGACGGTGAAAAAACGTTTTGCGCGGCCGCCACGTTCGGGCGTGGGATCGCCCATTTGCGAACGCACGAGGCCTTTTTCTTCGAGACGATCGAGAGTTGTGTAGAGAGCGCCGGGCGCGGGTTCGCGGCGCGTGCAGCGCGCGATTTCGGTGCGGATGGTTGCGCCATAGGCAGTGTCGTCCAAGCGGAGGATGGCGAGGAGGACGATTTGTTCAAATTCGCCGAGGGTGGGAGTAGGCCGCATAATTACTACAATGTAGGGAATTAATGGAAGGATGTCAAGGCTCAGGTAGCACCGACACTCTTGTCGGTGCAGGGGTGATTGGGGATTGCAGAAACCTGCACCGACAGGAGCGTCGGCGCTACCTGGATGCGAGTCTCGATTTCAGCGGCGGGCCTGCGCAAGTTTGCGAGTGGATTTGCGCGAACCATTAATTTCGATTGGATCGGACAGAACGACCGGCGCGCGGCCGGGAAATTCGGCGACGATGCGGACATCGCCGCCCATCGCTTTTACAGTTTTTCGCAGCGTGGAGAGCAGGAGATCGCTGCGTTGTTCGAGACGCGAGACGCTGTCCTGCGTGATGCCGAGAACTTTGGCGACGCGTGCCTGGGTGAGTTTGCGAGCTTTGCGGAGATCGCGAAGGCTCATTTCCTCTGAAATTATCTGGCTCGCGCGAGCGCGAATTTTCTTTCGCTGACCGGGATTTAATTTTTGGAGCTTGGCACGAATATTTATGGGCATTGTTGGTCCGTTTCGGTTTTCCAATTCATCTCGTGTTTATACTATGGCGTGCGATACATATGGTGTCAGGTCCATTATGTCAGTGAACCGTGATTTGAGAGAACAATTTTCGGTCGAGGGCGCAGCAAGCAGCGCCCCTACATCGGGAAATTCAACGTCGCATAGACAGGAGTGCTGGTGCCACTGGCGTCGGTGCGATTGGCTGGCGATTGATGTAAATTTGGGAGCCTATGCTTGAAGCTTCTCAACGCGAACAATCGCCAACACTTTCGCCCTGGCGTCCTTTGCGCGTGGCATTGTTCCGCAATTTGTTGATTGCGGATTTAGTGTCGGACATCGGCACTTTCATGCAGACGATGGGCGCGGCGTGGCTGATGACCACGCTTTCGACCAGCACAGTTTATATCGCGTTGATCCAGACTGCCTCGGCGCTGCCATTTTTTCTTTTGGCGCTGCCTGCGGGATCGCTGGGAGATATTTTTGACCGGCGAAAATTAATTCTCTGCACAGAGTCGTGGATGTTCGTTATGGCCGCGATTCTTGGAGTGGTCACGTTCAGCGGCCACATGACGCCATGGCTTTTGCTGGCGCTAACGCTGGCGCTTTCGCTGGGTGACGCGGTTGAATCCCCGGCATGGCGCGCGATATTTCCGGAACTGGTTACGAAGGAGGATTTGACTCCAGCGCTGGCGCTGAACGGAATTGAATTTAATTTGGCGCGCGCGGTGGGACCGGGTCTGGCCGGGTTGGTGATCGCGGCGGTGGGAGTTGCCACCGCGTTTGTGGTGGATGCGATTTCATTTCTCGGAGTGATCTACGTCATCTTCAAGTGGAAACGCCCGGTGCAAAAAAGCGCGTTGCCGGCCGAGACGATCACGGAAGCAAGCGTGGCGGCGATTCGTTACGTGCGCTACTCGCCCGCAATCCGAACTTTGCTGGTGAGATCGGGAATCGTAATATTTTTCTCGAGTTCGTTCTGGGCGTTATTGCCGGCGGTTGCGAAGCAGCTCAGCAACAGTCCATACGGATATGGATTCATGCTGGGCGCGTTTGGAATTGGCGCGGTGCTTGGAGCGGTGGTGCTGCAACGGGCGCGTGCGAAATTTTCCACGGAGGCGGTACTTTCCGCGGCGACAGTCGTTTTCGGCGCGGTTCTTCTGAGCACCGCCCTTCTGCGTAATTTGGAAATTCTTTGCGGGCTGATGCTTCTCGGCGGCGCGGCGTGGACGGTTTTCATGTCGCTCTTCAATACGATCATTCAGAAACTTGCGCCGGATTGGATTCGCGCGCGCGTCCTCGCGTCCTACCTCTTTGTTTTTCAGGGAAGCGTGGCGCTGGGCAGCACGCTTTGGGGATTCGCGGCACAACGCACAAGTCTGCGCTGGGCGCTGATTGCATCCGCCGCAGGAATCGGATTATCGCTGTTCCTGCAATTCCCTTTTAAACTGCCGAGCGCCCCGGTTGATTTAAGTCCGTGGAACAACGGCGGCAAACCGCAGGTGTTTCCTGTGCAGTTCGCCGGAGATGCCGCGGAATTGGGGCCGGTGCTGGTTACCGTCCGGTATGTGATTGATCCCGCCAAGGCCGCGGATTTCTTAAATGAAATTTATAAATATCAACGAGTGCGGCGACGCGATGGCGCCACGCGCTGGGGAATTTACTACGACGCCGATTCGCCGAACACCTATCTGGAAACATTTCTGGTGGACTCTGTGGCGGAGCACGAACGGCAGCACGATCATTTCACCGTGGCGGATCATGAATTGGAAAAGCGCGTGCAAAGCTACACGGCGGGACCGACGACGGCGAAGCATTACATCTACGCGGACAAAACAAATCGTTCGTGAACTGCAGAGTTTTATTTCTAAATTTTATTTCCGCGCCGAAGAAGCTTTCGCGGATTTTTTTACCGCTTCGCGCAAATCGTTCAGCGTTTGCGTCATGATGCTTCGCGGCAAGCGCTCGGTGACCGGCTCAATCAGCCAGCGAAATTCCCAAGGAATTCCGCGGCTCAACGTAACGGTTTCCGTTTCGTAATAGACGCCTCCATCGCGCTGCATCAGTCGCGTTACGCCGAATGTGCGCCATACGTATCCTGGTCCTTTATCCTGCTCGATCATCTTCTCATTCGGCTTTCCATAATCCGAGACTTCCTGGGAACGCACCGACGTGCTGATGCTGTAAATTTTGTCCGAACCGAGTTTCACGGTTTGGACTTCGTCATCGGTATCCACCGCGCCAACCACGCCGGCAGCCTTGCCAACCAAAAGTAGATTCACTTTGACACTGCAATCGTTTCGCTCGAGGCATTTGGATTTCACGATCATCGGCGTGTAAATGTCTTTGTAGTGGTCGAAGTCGCCGAGCACGGCCGAGACCTGATCGATCGTGGCTCCGGGGAAATAGATTGCGCCGACCCAGTGATGAATCAGTCCGTCGCGGATTTTGTCGTGAGGATGGCTATCCACCACGGCTTCGCCCGCGAGAACGCGCTTTTTCACGTCGGGGGACTCATCTGTACATAGGAAGGGGTGCGTTCCGTTGGCCCGCTGCTCCATGGATGCGGTGACAGTACGAATGTAGTCATTCCAGCCTTGAAGCGTGGCCGGCTTAAGCTCGACGGCGTACGAAAGTGTGACTGCAAAAAGAATGAGGAACGTCACCGCCGCCGAGATTTTGAACCTGCGCCCTTTTTGGGGAAAGTGTGAGTCAAAGTTGCTCTGTGGACGTGACCGCCGCAATGTACTCCCCGAATTTTCCATAATATCTTGATGAATTTCGGCGCGAAAAAGTTTCATGCATAAATCACGAAAAAATTTGTAAAACGAATGCACGATCTTCGGATTAAATGGTTGCTACGCCGCTAAATGCTCGAATCCCAATGTGTTCACTCCTGTACAGATACGCGTTCCCTGCGCGGCTAAGCTACTACTGAGAAAGCATCACGAGGAGACCGAATGCGTAATCGTGTAATTGGTTCTTTGTTTTTGTTTGTTGCAATGCTGTTCCTTTCCGCGGCTTCGTTCGCGCAAGTCCGCGTGTCCGTAGGAATTGCGCCGCCGATGCTGGAAACTTACGAACAGCCGATTTGTCCGGGCGATGGTTACATTTGGACGCCCGGCTATTGGGCATATGACGACGACTATTACTGGGTGCCGGGCGAATGGGTACTCGCTCCGGAACCGGGATATCTTTGGACGCCGGGCTATTGGGGTTGGCAAGACGGCGGCTACTTTTTCAATGACGGCTACTGGGGAACGGAAGTCGGCTTCTATGGCGGAATCAACTATGGCTTCGGATATTTCGGCCACGGTTTTGAAGGTGGACGCTGGGAGAACGGACGTTTCTTCAACAACTCATCGGTGAACCGCGTTAACGGCGGCTCGATGCACGACACTTTCAGCGCGCGTGTGAATGAAGGGTCGGCGAATCGCGTCAGCTTCAACGGCGGGACCGGCGGAGTGAACGCGCGCGCCACTTCTCAAGAAGAATCTGCAGCAAAGGGCAGGCATATTGCGCCAGTAGCATCGCAGACGGCACATGTGCAAGCGGCGCACAGCGATCCGCAGGCGCGTGCGGCCGTGCGGAGCGGCGGAACGTCCGCTGCGGCTGGCGGAAAT
>DATBYL010000047.1:0-2972 GCA_036513735.1 Candidatus Acidiferrales bacterium | reverse complement strand
ATCGGAGTTCCCGGTGCGCCGAGAATTGAGCGAATTCGCCATGCGGTGACAATTTCGGCGTCGCCAAGATGCGCGAGAATTTCTGTCACCGACCACTTGTCCGCCGCGGGACGCTTTCGCAATTTCGCCGGTGAAGCGTTTTTGATCAGTGCCGCGAGTCGCTTCGGCGTTTCCGATTGCACCTTGAACGCGTTCTTGCCTGCGACATAACCGAGGATGCGTTGCGTGTACTGCTGTGCGGTTTCCTGCATGGAATTCACTCCGGAGCTAGGCTGGATGCTGGTTTGAAATTGAAGCGGAACGCGAAATTTGGCAAGAACCAAATTGCCCCGCTGAGAGGAATCGCGAGACTTGTCTCATGCGTCGCACCACTTGCGCGCACGCCATGACCGCGACGCTTAAAGCAGCCCAACAAGCCGCGACAAGAACTCAAACTCGGTCGGATGCATCTTCTTCTCCGCTGCAGCAATTGTGAAAAACGCCGCCCGATCGATCTCCGGAAACGTCTGCTTCTTTCCGGACTTCGGCGGCCACTCAATCTCAAACGTGTTGCTACGCATCGCACCCGGATCGCAATCGCCTTCGAGCGCCCAAGCGTGCACGGTCTTTCCGGACTTGTGCTTCACCGTCCCGAGCGAGATCAACTCGAGCGCCGGATGAACATCGAGTCCGGTCTCTTCGCGAAACTCGCGTAACGCCGCCGCTTTTTCATCTTCGCCGCGATTGACTTCGCCCTTCGGAAGGAACCACGCGCCATCATCCTTCTTCGCCCAGAACGGGCCGCCAAGATGCACTAACAAAAATTCCAGCTCGCCATTCTTTCTGCGATAGAGAAGAAGCCCGGCACTAACTTTGGATGATTTCGGCATCGGCCCGTGGGTTCCGTCGAATCCTCAGCTTACCGCAACTTCCGAATCCAAGCCGACCGCATCGCGCAAGGCTCAGAAAGAGAGGCAAAGAGGAGATTCAGAGAAAGCAAAAAAGTTTGACGTCCGTCGCCGGATAGAACGCCCGCTCGCGGAAGTGGAAGATGGCGTTGTCAGGCTGCTCGAATCCGCGACCGAGGACGGGAGAATAGAATATGAACGGAACAATGCGAGTTGTGGCGATGCCCACCGATGTGGCGAACGCAGTGCGATCGACGTTGAAAGCCCCGACGTATGGTTTTCCTGCTCACCTTGAGACCGCAATCGATACAGCGCCCTGCAGGCACTGCCTGAAAACATTTGTACCGGGAAAGGAACGCCGAATCCTTTTCACGTACGATCGATTCGCGGGAGTGGAATCGCTGCCGCAGCCCGGCCCCGTCTACATTCACGCGGATAACTGCGAACGATATGACGGCGTCGGATTCCCCGAGGAGTTGAGAAACAGCCCGCGAACGCTCGAAGCGTATGCGCATGGACGCAAGCTGATCGCTACGGAATTCGTCGATAATGGGAAATACGAACCGGCGATCGAAAAATTGTTCGCGAACCCGGAAGCCGCCTACATTCAGGTAAACAGCACCACGGCTGGCTGCTTCACATTTCGCATCGTACGCGCCGATGCTTAGCGCACTGAGAAAGCTCACACGGACAGTCTTTTTTACATTTCAGATACATGAATTTCTGGCGGCAGAGGTGGGCAGTCGCTTGTCGCCGGCGAGTCGAAGTGGTACGGTTTGCTTCCCACCCAGCTCCTCGATCATTCGGACCTCCTGAGGAGCGACCGATCGAGCGCATCACTGGATCTCAATCAAGCGGAAGGAAAATCATATGGCCGATAAATTTGAAGAACTAAAAGCCAAATATCAGTCGGTATTGAATTTTATCCAGCAGCAACAGAACACGAATCTGCAGAACGTGAACATGGAGGGTGACAAGCTCTTCATTCGCGCTGCGGCGCCATCGCAAGACGTAAAGAACAAAATCTGGGATCAAATCAAACTGGTTGACCCGAACTATTCTGATTTGACCGCCGACATTTCCGCTCCGGAAGCCGCGGCGGCAGCGGCGGCTGGCAGTGCCAACACCGCGGTTGCAGGTCCTCGCACGTACACGGTGCAGGCCGGCGACAACCTGTCGAAAATCAGCAAGCATTTTTACGGCGATCCGAACCAGTACATGAAGATCGCGAATGCCAATAAGGAAACCTTGCCGGATCCCGACAAGATCAAGCCGGGAATGCAGTTGAACATTCCCTGATCTGACATTCCTTTAGTTGCGAGAGCGATTGCGTTGTGATGAGGGCGCGTCCGGAGTTTCGGGCGCGCCTTTTCTTTTTGCGGCGTGATTTCGCTTTCTAATTTCCGGTGATGTTAAAGCGCAACGTGATTCTGGAATTGAGTTTTGTTGGCGACGTAGGTCGTGGGATTGATGCCGGAGAACGCGCGGAAATCGTGAATGAAATGAGCCTGATCGAAGTAGCCGCACGTTAGCGCAATCTGCGGCCAATCGATTACGGAGCCTGCCGCTAGTGCGCTCAGGTTGTTTAAAACTTTCTGGAAGCGCTGGACGCGGCAGAATAATTTCGGCGTCAGGCCGACGTGCTGCGAAAAAAGCTGGATGAAGTGACGATCGCTCAGGCCAACCTGCTCCGTGACCGTGGAAATTGGGCGAGTCGGGCGATGACGGAAATTTTCGACGGCGAAAGAGACGGCGGGGTGCGTCGGCTCGACGGGCGCGTTGAGGCGACGAAGAAATGTCTGTTCGAGAATTTTGAATTTCGCTTGGGGCGAACGCGCGGCGAGAAGTTGCTCGCGCAGATCGGATGCTGCCTGACGTCCCCACAAATCGGAAAGCGAAGCATTCGAGTCCTGCAACTCGCCGGCCGGCAATCTCAAGAAGGGAAACGCGCCGCCAGGACGGAACGCGACGCCGGCAGTTGCACGCTGCTCATCGGTGTCGATGACCGTGAATGCGGAATACGCTCCTACGACGATGGAACCTTCAAAGGCGTTGAATTTGCGGGGATCGTCCGCGTTGTAAACG
>DATBYL010000046.1:0-13919 GCA_036513735.1 Candidatus Acidiferrales bacterium | reverse complement strand
GCCGTTGATGTCCCTGCTCAAATCAAATTGCATGGTGACGCTGGTGCTGCCAAGAGCGCTGGAGGACGTCATTTCCGTGACGTTGGCGATGCGGCCGAACTGGCGTTCGAGCGGAGTGGCTACGGAGGAGGCCATGATTTCCGGGCTGGCTCCGGGCAAACTGGCGGAAACGGAAATGGTTGGAAAATCCACTTGAGGAAGTGGAGAAACCGGCAAAATTTTGAAGGCAACAAGACCCGCAAGAGCGATAGCGGCGGCCAAAAGACTGGTGGCCACCGGACGGTGAATGAAAGGTGCAGAAGGATTCAGACTCCCAACGAAGGTTTCGTCTTCTTTGGGGGCTTCGGAGCGTTCTGGCGGAGTGGCGGCGTTCATAATTAGTCCGCTGGAACCGACGCCGGATTTGCCTGTGGCGCGGTGCTCCTGTGGGATTTGGTGAATCGCTGGGCCAGATTGTCAAAGAAAATGTAGATGACGGGCGTGGTGTAGAGCGTGAGAATTTGGCTCAGGATAAGTCCGCCAACCATGGAGATTCCAAGAGGCTTGCGCAATTCCGAACCGATACCGGTGCCGAGTGCAAGCGGCAGGCCGCCGAGAAGAGCGGCCATGGTGGTCATCATGATGGGACGGAAACGGAGCAAGCAGGCCTGATAAATTGCTTCGGTCGAGGTCTTGCCGTCCTTCCGTTCAGCCTCGAGAGCGAAGTCAATCATCATGATGCCGTTCTTTTTAACAATACCTATGAGAAGAATGATGCCGATGAGAGCGACGACGCTCAATTCCTGTCCGCAAATCAAGAGGGCGAGAATGGCGCCGACACCCGCGGAAGGCAGTGTGGAAAGAATGGTGATCGGATGGATGTAACTTTCGTACAAAACACCGAGCACGATATATACGGTGACCAGCGCGGCGAGAATCAGAATGGGTTCGTTGGCAAGTGAAGCTTGGAATGATGCCGCCGTGCCTTGCCACGCGGCCTGAATGCTCAACGGCATTCCGATATCCTGCTGCGCTTTGTCAATTTCCTTGGTGGCCTCGCCCAGGGATGCATCGGGCGCCAGGTTAAATGAAATTGTTACGACGGGAAATTGTCCCTGATGGTTTACAGAAAGCGGCGCGGTTTTCGATTCATAGTGAGTGAACGCGCCCAGAGGAACCGCGCCGCCGCTCGGATTGGTGACCGCGCTTGGCAACGGCGAACCGGAAGTGGCAGGGACCAGCGAAGAACTGGCCGTTGGCGCCGGCGAAGCGTTGCTTGACGAGGATGTCACGACCGGAATGCTGCCGCTGGATGAGCTCGTTAGCGGTGCAGTAGTGGCAGTGGTGGAGCGAACGTAAATATCGCCGAGCGCGCCCGGCTTCTTCTGGAACTGCGGCATCGTTTCCAGTACGACGTGGTACTGATTCAACTGCGTGTACATGGTCGAAATCTGTCTTTGACCGAATGCGTCGTAGAGAGTTTGATCGATCATGTTGGGCGTGATACCCATGCGCGAAGCGGTGACGCGATCAATCACGAGCGATGCCGCCAGGCCGGTGGTCTGCTGATCGGTGGCGACGTCCTGAAGATCGGGCATCTGCTTCAGTTTGTTGACCAATTTTGCGGTCCACAGATTTAACTCGGCGGGATCTGGATCTTCCAGTGTGTATTGATATTGCGTGCGACTGACGCGGTCTTCCACCGTCAAATCCTGCACAGGCTGCATGTAAAGCGTGATTCCATCGATTTTATCGAGTTGAGGTGTCAAGCGGCGGATTACGTCGGACGCATTGATTTTGCGATCCTCGAGCGGCTTCAAGTCAATTAGAAAACGGCCGCTGTTGAGCGTGGTATTTGTGCCGTCCACTCCGATGAAGGATGAAAGATCCTGCACCGCCGGATCTTGCAGAATGACCTTTGCCAATTCTTGTTGTCTGGCGGACATCGCATCAAAGGAAATAGATTCCGGAGCTTGGGAGATCCCTTGAATGATGCCGGTATCCTGAATCGGAAAAAATCCCTTCGGAACAATAATGTAGAGAAGAATTGTGGCCACGAGCGTAAGAACGGCAACCATCAACGTGGCAGTTTGATGCTTCAGAACCCACTGCAAAGTCCTGCCGTAGAACGCGATGATGCGCTCGAAGGTGCGCTCGGAAGCCATATAGAAACGCCCTTGCTGCGAATCCGGTTTGTGCTTCAGCAATCTGGAGCACATCATCGGCGTGAGCGTGAGCGAAACTACTGCCGAGACGAGAATAGTGACGCTTAACGTGATTGCGAATTCGCGGAATAGGCGGCCGACGATATCTCCCATGAAGAGCAGCGGAATGAGCACGGCAATTAAAGAAATGGTCAGCGAAACGATGGTGAATCCGATTTGTTCGGAGCCTTTGAGCGCGGCTTCGAGAGGCTTTTCGCCCTCTTCAATATAACGGACGATGTTTTCGATCATGACGATCGCGTCATCCACGACAAAGCCCGTGGAAATTGTGAGCGCCATGAGAGTCAAATTGTTCAGGCTGTATCCGGCGACGTACATCACGCCGAAAGTGCCGACAAGTGACAGCGGCACGGCGATGCTGGGGATGATGGTGGCGGAAATATTCCGCAGGAAAAGAAAGATGACCATCACGACGAGCGCGACGGTCAAGAGGAGTTCAAATTCGACGTCTTTTACCGACGAGCGAATTGTGATGGTGCGATCCGTGAGGGTTTTTACCTGAACGGCCGCGGGCAAATTGCTTTGCAACAGCGGCAAGAGCGTGGAGATGCGGTCCACAACCTGAATAATATTTGCGCCGGGTTGGCGCTGAATGTTGACGATGATCGCGGGAGTGGTGTTCATCCACGCGGCCTCTTTTTCATTTTCAACGCCATCAACTACTTTGGCGACGTCCGATATGAAGACGGGCGCTTTGTTGCGGTAGGCGATGATGACTTTCTGATAGTCCTTGCTAGTTACGAGCTGGTCGTTCGCGTCAATCTGATAGTCCTGGTTCGGCCCGTCGAAATTACCTTTGGCGAGGTCGAGGCTGGTTTGTTGCAGCGCGGTGCGAACATCTTCCAGATTGATTCCGTAAGAGGAGAGCGCGGCGGGATTAACCTGAATACGCACAGCCGGTTTTTGCCCGCCGCTAATGCTCACCAATCCGACGCCGGGTAACTGAGAAATTTTCTGAGCAAGCCGCGTATCGGCAAGGTCTTCCACTTGCGAAAGCGGAATGGTGCTGGATGAAAGCGCGAGAGTAAGAATTGGCGCGTCCGCTGGATTTGTTTTGCTATAGACAGGCGGAGTCGGCAGGTCGGCAGGCAGAAGACTCTGCGCGGCATTAATCGCGGCCTGCACTTCCTGCTCGGCAACGTCAATATTTAGTTCGAGGGCGAACTGTAAGACGATCACCGAGCTTCCGTCCGAACTGGTGGAGGTCATTTGATTCAGGCCGGGAACCTGGCCGAATTGCCGTTCGAGCGGAGCGGTGACGGCGGAAGCCATTACGTCGGGGCTGGCTCCGGGGTAGCCGGTGACGACCTGAATGATGGGGTAATCAACTTCCGGTAACGCGGAAATCGGAAGTTGCCTGTACGCCACAAAACCGGCAAGCAGAATGGCGCCCATCAGCAGCGACGTAGCTACCGGCCGGAGAATAAATGGGCGAGAAGGATTCAATTCTTCTTACCACCTTTGGGATTCGCGGCGCCGCTGCCGCTTGCCCCGCCATTTCCAGACGAATTCGTCTTTCCAGATTGAGCGGCGCCGGATGCAGCGGTATTTCCGCCGCCGTTTCCGTTGGAGACGGTAACCTTTGAACCGTCCTGCAAATTGTTAAATCCATTTGTGGCGAGGACGTCACCGGGATTCACTCCATCCACGGCGGTCAGATTGTTATCGGCTACGCCGGGTTTCACGACGCGGACGGAAGCCGTCTGATCTTGATTCACAACGTAGACAAAGGAACCGTTGGAGTTCATTTGGATCGCATTGGTCGGAACGAGTGTGACTCCGCGTTCCGTATCGAGTTGCAATCTGGCGTAAACCAATTGTTGGGGGAAAAGATCCAAAGTCTGATTCTGGAAAATTGCTTTCAAGCGAATCGTTGCCGTGGTGGGATCAACCTGATTATCAATGGTCAGAATATATCCTGAGTCCAGCTTCTTGGTTTGATCCGCGTTCATGACGTCGACCGCCATCTTGCTACCCTTCTTCAATTGCGCCTGAACTTGCGGCAGATATTTTTCGTCAATACTGAAGAGCACGGTGATCGGCTGGAGTTGGGCAATCACCACCAACGCCGTAGTGCCGGTGGCCTGAACAATGTTGCCGGGATCAACCAAGCGGAGGCCGACGCGCCCGTCAATCGGAGAAGTGATATGGCAGTAGGCGATATTCACTTTTACGGCTTCCACCTGACCCTGATCGTTTTTTACCGTGCCTTCGTCCTGAAGAACAATCTGTTGCTGGTCATCGAGCAACTGTTTGGGAATCGCATTTCTGGCTAACGCAGCGGTGTAGCGGTCGAGATCAATTTTGGCTTCACTCAACACTGCTTGATCGTGAGCGAGTTGACCTTCCATTTGAGTCAACTGCGCGAGAAAGGGCTTCGCGTCAATTTCGACCAGCGGATCGCCCTTCTTGACCATTTGTCCTTCGGTGTAGCGCACCGCGGTGATTTCGCCCTGAACGCGCGCGGTAATGGTATCGGTATAAACAGGAGTTACGGTGGCGGGGGTGCTGACGTAAACACCGATGTCACCCTTGGTTGCCGTAGCGGTTGTGACCGGCACCGCGCGCGGAGCCTGATTTGCGGCGGCGGCTTTGGCGGCTGCGGCAGAGGCTTCGTGTCGCCGATACAAAACAATTCCGAGAACGACGAGCACCAACAGGAAAATCCAAAGCCCCCAGTGACGTTTTTTGCCTTTGTGATCGTCGGCGTGAGGATAGGTGTCAGGCGGAACGGTACCCTTTGGCCCTGCCGGAAAGGTATTCGAGTCAGTCGCTTTCTGAGGATGCTGCGGATTCAGCGGATCGTTAGTGTTGGGCACAGCGTCGGGCACCGTAATTTCCTCCGGGCATTAAATCGTCGAGTCGTTGCCTCGCCACTCGCAATGGCTCTTGGTTCTGGTGGGGATGCTTCTCGCCCACTCGCATTCCGGCCGGATGATCAAAATCGTCCTTGGCCGCCGGAAGACATTCTACAGTTGGATTCCGAGAAGTGACAATGGTTGCGATCCACGTCGTCCGGACTTGCTTGAATTAAGACGTCCCAAAGGCTCCGCAAGTTACGTTTCAATCTGGCATTGTAAGCGAGCACTTACACTATGACAAGAGGCGCGCGGGAGTGCGGAAATCGCGCAATTCGATGGGAGAATGCGGCGCTCTTTTGCAGGGGGCTTCCGATGTAAAACGGGTGTGTGAAGCGAAGCTGTCGAAACCACAATATGAAATTGCGAGATGGAAAATGATCGACCAACGCGAAGACTGCTTTGGATGATATTTGATTTCCGAGGATTGGAGCGCGATTGGACGTCGAGTCCGCTCGGCGGCTCCGGCGCTTGAGAAGCTCCCAGTCCCGCAACATTATTATTGTTCGATTCCGAGACGGATAATCCCACATCCGGCCAAGTTTTGACGTAGGTGAGGCCGCAGAAGGCTTAAGTAGATGAAAATAAGGCGCTTAGAATCAGCGCAGCGGCAGCCCAATTGCGCTTTGTATTTGCAATATTGGGGCTGTGGTAAAAAGAGCTGCGCTTTGCCGGCCTATCGGGCGGCGCACATTTGGTCCGATGGTCGCGCTACGCAGAAACTGGGCCGAGGTTCGCAGAGGATCGATCGACGGCGGATATAAAGCGCGAAAGGAATAGTAATGCACACGGTGCTTCAGGATCTGCGTTATGCGCTTCGTATGCTGGCGAACAAGCCGGGCTTCGCAATCATTGCGGTGCTCACTTTGGCGTTGGGAATCGGCGCAAACACCGCAATCTTCAGCGTGATTGACGCGCTCGTGCTGCGGCCCGTCGTATACAAGAATCCCGGCCAACTTGTTTTTCTGAACTCACAGAGTCCGCAAAAAGGAGTTTTTGTCGGCGGAGTTTCCGTGCCGGATTTTCTGGAATGGAAGCAGCAAGCGAAAACACTTTCCGGAATGTCCCTGTTCCAGTTTGCCGCGTTTACGTACTCGGAAAATGCCGGGGCATTGCGTGTGAACGGCATGGAGGTCTCGCCGAATTTGTTTGAAGTGATGGGCGAGACTCCGTTGATGGGCAGGTTTTTCGCGGATGGCGATGACCGTCCGGGTAGCGACGACGTTCTTGTGGTGAGCGAATTGTTCTGGCGCAGCCAGCTCGGCAGCGATCCCGCGGTCATCGGAAAAGTCCTGCGGGTGGATAGCAAGTCATTCACGGTTATCGGCGTGGTGCGGAAAGACTTTGATTTTCCAACGGGCACGCTAATGGTTAAGCCGTTGCCCCTGACGAATGCCGCAATGTCAGACCGCACTGACAGGTCGAATGGCGCGGTGGCGAGAATGAAGGAGGGCGTAACAATCGCGCAAGCAAATAGCGAAATGGAGACGATCGGAAAAGCGATTGAGCGCGAACATCAAGATACGAACGCCGGATGGACGGTGAGCGTGTCGTCACTTCAGGATAATCTGTCCGGAAACTTCCAAGATCCACTTTTTATTTTGCTGGCCGCGATGCTTTTTGTTTTGCTGATTGCGTGCCTGAATATCGCCAGCCTGATGACAGCGCGAATGACGGCGCGCTCGAAGGAAGTCAGTTTGCGAATGGCGATGGGCGCGTCGCGCTGGCGCTTGCTGCGGCAATTTCTAACCGAAGGAGTTCTGTTGAGCCTGCTCGGCGGCATCGGTGGAATTTTGCTGTCGGTGCCTTCGCTCCGAGTGTTGGTGGCAAGTTTGCCGGCGGGATTCATCGGAAACGTGCAAGTGGGACTGGACACGCGAGTGCTGCTATTCACGATGATCTTGAGTTTTGCGACGGGAATATTTTTCGGAATTGTTCCCACGTGGAATCTGAACCGCGTACAAGTGTCAGCAGTGTTGAAGGAAGCGAGCGCGGGAACCACGGGTGGAAAATCTCGGTTGGGAATGCAGGGCGTGCTGGTGATCGCGCAGGTCGCGCTTTCTTTGGTGTTGCTGAGTGGCGCGGGACTATTGATTCGCAGCTTTCTCGCGTTACGCGGGACCGATCCTGGATTCAAAGCGCAGGGAGTTCTGATTAATACACAATTGGTTCTTCCGCGAGACAAGTACACCACGAACGAACAATCGGTGCTTTTTTTCAAACAACTGATCGATCGGATCAAAACTTTTCCCGGAGTGGCGGCGGTGGGTGGGATCACGTCGCTTCCACTGGCGGGAAACAGCTCGACGAAGAGTTACGAAATTATCGGCAAGCCTTCGTCGGATGCGGGAGGCAAGCGCGGCGCGGTGTGGAATGTGGTGACGGAAGATTATTTCAAGACCATGGGAATTCCTCTGATTCGCGGCCGCGAGCTGCGCGATGCGGACAACTCTGGCGCTTTGCACGTCGCCCTTATTAATGATGCGCTGGCAAAGCGTGAATTCCCGGGCACCGATCCGATTGGCCAGCGGGTTTTATTGAGCGCACAGAACGCGCAGCCGTACGAAATTATCGGCGTGGTGGGAAGCGCGAAGCAATTCAGTCTCGGACAGGCCGCGCTGCCGGAAATTTTCACTCCCTACCAGCAAAGCACGATGCAATTCATGTATGTGGTGGTGAAATCGGAAGGCGATCCTACGCGGCTTGCGACGCCAATTCGTGCGGCGGTGCGTGATATTGATCCGGATCAACCGGTGGGGCATCGCACGCTTGAGCAGCAATTTGACAACGTAATTTCCGGGCAGAAATTTTACGCGTTGTTGCTCGGAGTTTTCGCGGCACTGGCGTTGATTCTGGCTGGCGTAGGAATTTACGGCGTGCTTTCTTACCTGGTGGGGCAGCGCACGCGTGAAATCGGAATCCGTATGGCGCTTGGAGCGAATTCGGGCAATGTTCTTCGCAACGTGCTGGGGCGTGGATTTGCACTTGTAGGAACTGGGCTGGCGATCGGGCTTGGAGTTTCTTTGGGATTGACGCGCTTGATTAACGGACTGCTTTATCAAGTGGGCGCGAACGATCCGGTTACATTTGTGGCGGCAGTATTTGTTCTCGCCGCGGTAGCGTTGATCGCGTGCTGGATTCCTGCTTGGCGCGCGACGAAAGTGGACCCGATTGTTGCCCTGAGATACGAATAAAAGGAGGAGTTATGCCGAAGTTTGAACGCATTCGCGAAGTGCTCCGCCGTCCTGTTGATTCGGCGCATTTGGATCAGAGGACCGCGGCGGGTTGGAAGATGGTGGCGATTGAATGGGAACGTCCGACGGATGGATTTGAACGGTCTTCAGGACATTTGGAGACGGAAGTCCCGTTCGGACTTCAGGTGGCGGCGGACTGTCTTCATCTGGAAGAAAATGCGATTGAGAAGGAATGCATTGTTTTGATCCTGGAATTAATTGTGCAGGACCATCCCTTCTCGAAAATTGCCAGCACACTCAATGAGCGCAACTTTCGTACGCGCTCCGGCGCGAAGTGGGATCCAATTTCCGTGTTCGATTTACTGCCGCGGATGATTGAAGTGGGGCCGCGAATTTTCACGAGCGAACAGTGGGCCGAGCGGCGCCAACAATTGTTCAAAGTTTTCGCGTGATTAACATTCGGAGTTCAGACTGCTGAGGAGGAATCGAGTAATGGGGACGCTCTGGAACGATATCCGATTTGGCGCGCGAGTGCTTCTGAAGCGGCCGGGATTTACTTCGATGGCGGTGCTTACGCTGGCGCTCGGCATCGGAATGAACACCGCGATTTTTTCGCTTTTTAATGCGGCGATTTTGCGGCCGCTGCCGGTGAAAGATCCTACCCGCGTTGTTGGCCTTTTCGGAGGCGTTGAAGGCGAGCGTTCGTCCGGCGTTTTTTCCTATCCTGAGTTTGCGGATTTCCGCGAACAGAACAATGTGTTTTCCGCGATGACTGCGCGCGCTGGAGGACACGTTTTGCTGGACGGCGAAGGCGGATCGCAAAGTTCGCGTCCTGAATGGCTGCAAGTAAATCTTGTTTCCGCAAATTATTTTGATTTGCTCGGGGCCACACCATCGCTCGGACGCACATTCCTTCCGGAAGAAGATCAGACTCCCGGCGCGCATCCAGTTGCGATTTTGAATTACGGATTCTGGCAGAGGCGATTCGGGGGAAATACCGCGCTGGTTGGCAAGACGATCACGCTGAATTCGATGCCGTATACCGTGGTCGGAATCGCGCCGCGCGATTTCGTCGGCGCAGACCCGGAGGTGCCCGACGTTTGGGTGCCGCTGATGATGGCGTCAAATGTTCAAGGCGGTCCCGAGATGTTCAACAATCGTGAAGCCGGTTGGCTTTTTGTGATGGCGCGAATGAAGCCGAACGTCGAAATAGCGCAAGCGCAATCGGAGATGACGGTGCTGGTCACCCGCATTCACGCGAAGGACGACGCTCATCAGCGCAAGGCGACGATACAGGTTGTGCCTGCGGGATTTCTCAATCCCAGAGAACAGAGCGATTTGATACCGTTTGCGATTCTGGCGATGGTCGCGGTGGGGCTGGTGATGCTCATTGCGTGCGCGAACGTGGCGAATCTTCAACTTGCTCGCGGTGTGGCGCGGCAAAAAGAATTAGGAATCAGAACGTCGCTGGGAGCTTCGCGGGGAAGGCTGATTCGTCAATTAGTCGTGGAAAGTTTGCTGCTTGCGGGGGCCGCGGGAGTGGCCGCACTTTTTCTGGCGTGGTGGGCTTCGGAAATTTTGTTGCAGGCTTTGCATTCTCCCGGTGCGCCGACGTATTCGCTGCAAGTTTCTCCGGATTGGCGCGTGGGGGTGTTTCTTTTTGGCATTTGCCTATTCACTGGAATTGTCTCCGGACTTCTGCCGGCGTTGCGAATTTCGCGGCAAGATCCGCTGAACGCTGTGCGCGGAGATGGGAATGCGATGAGCTATCGAAAAGGGTCGCGTTTGCGCGGAGTGCTGGTAACGGGACAAGTGGCGATGTCATTGTTTCTCTTGATCGCCGCCGGACTGCTGGTGCGTGCATTGGGCAAAGCGCAGAATACGAATCCCGGATTTGATACGGCGCATGTGGCCGCGCTTTCCGCGGATTTGCGCGTCCGCAAATATGATGTGGCGCGGAAAACCGCTTATTACCGCGAATTGCTCGATCGCATCGCGGCGGAACCCGGCGTTCGTTCTGTGGCGCTTTCTTCAACCGTTCCGCTGGGTACTTCCTTCGCGCAGGGGAATCTGATGGCGGAAGGGAAGGAGCCGGCGCCGGGACAGCCGGTGCCCGTTCTGAATTTCAACGTTGTTTCGCCGGGATTTTTTCAGACGCTTGGCATTCGTCTGCTGCGCGGAAGGGAATTCACTCCGCAAGATATTGGATCGGGCGCGCATGTGGCAGTGATTAGCGAATCGCTGGCGAAACAATTCTGGCCGGGGGAAGAAGCTTTGGGCAAACGGTTTCGGATGGGACGCAAGTCACCGGTATATGAAGTGACCGGCATTGCCCCCAACGTGCGAAATGTTTATCTGTGGTCGAGCGACTTGCCCTATCTCTATTTGCCGAATATCGCGGAGAGTCTTGCGGACTCTTCGGACTTCACGGTTCTTGTCCGCAGTGCCGGTGATATGAAAGCGCTTGTCGCAGCGTTGCCGGCGATTGCTCGCGAGCAGGATGCAGCGGTGCCGGCGGAAGCAACGCCACTTTCCGCGAATCTTGCGCGATGGATCTGGCCGTCGCAAGTCGGCGCGGCGATTTCCGCGGCGCTCGGACTTCTCGCGCTGTTGCTAGCGTCGGTTGGAATCACGAGCGTTACAGCGTTTGCCGTGACGCAGCGAACGCGCGAAATCGGAATTCGCATGGTGCTGGGCGCGCAACCGGAAGGTGTGGTGCGATTGCTGGTGATGCAGGGCGGGAAAATGGTGGCCATTGGAGTTGTGATTGGATTAACCGCGGCAGTGGCGATGTCCCGGATACTTTCGGGATTTTTGTACGGCATCAGCGCGGTGGATGGAATTACTTTCGTGGCAGTTACGATCGTGCTGGTGAGCGTCGCGCTGTTCGCCTGTTACCTTCCAGCGCGGCGAGCGACGCGAGTGGATCCGATGATCGCGCTGCGATACGAATAGTTTTGTGATTGGCGAAAGAGGCAGTCGATGATGAATTTCTGGAAAGATGTGCGGCATAGTGTGCGATCGTTGCGCGGCGCGCCGATGTTCACGGCAATCGCAGTACTTACGTTGTCGCTTGGAATTGGCGCGAACACCGCGATTTTCAGTCTGGTGAATTCAGTGTTGCTGCGTCCGCTGCCGGTGCAGGATCCTTCGCAGATTGTGATTTTGACGTACACCCGCGAACATGGCTCGCTTAGCACTCAGATTTCTTATCCCGCGCTGGAAGATTTGCGTCAACAATCGAACAGCCCGTTCACGGATTTATTAGGATACCAGTTTGGCTCGGACGGCTTGGATGTGGACGGTAAAGCCTATTCGCTTTTCACAAACTACGTGACCGGAGATTATTTCGAGGTTCTGGGCGTGAAGCCAGCCGCGGGCCGGCTGATTCTTCCCACGGAAGGGAAAGTGCCCGGCGCCGATCCGGTGATTGTTCTGAGCTATTCGTTATGGAAAGCGCGCTTCGGCGGCGATCCGAACATGATTGGCAAAAAAGTGCGCGTGGATGGACATCCGTTTACGATCATCGGCGTTACGGCCGAAGGATTTCACGGACTGACCACGCTTGTCGACACGCGGGCATATATTCCTTTTGCGATGCATGTGAGTTTGAACGCGGATTTTCACGGGGACGAGAAAACGAATGCGCTGACAGATCGCAAGATACAGAACCTCACAGTGTACGGACGATTGAAGCCTGGAGTCAGCGCGAAACAGGCGAGGCTTGCGCTTGAGCCCATGGCCGAGCAATTGACGCAGCGTGGGCCGGACGCCGACAAGGGTCTGGAAATCCAAGTTACTCCGGAATTGAAAGCTCGCCCCGACCCCGGGAGTTTTAATCCGTTGTTCGCGGCTTCCGGACTTTTTCTTGCGCTTGCGGCATTCGTGCTGATTCTTGCTTGCATGAACGTTGCGAATATTTTGCTGGTTCGCGCGACGCTGCGCCGCCGCGAGATGGCGATTCGCGCGGCGCTGGGCGGAACTCGTGCGCGTCTGGTGCGGTTGCTGCTGACGGAAAGTATTTTGCTTTCGCTGCTCGGCGGTTTTGGTGGAATTTTGGTCGGCACCTGGCTGAGCGGATTGCTTTCCACGGTGAATCTCGGCACCACTCTTCCGATTGTCCTGGATTTTTCATTTGACTGGAGAGTTTTCAGTTATGCGACCGGCGCCGCGCTGTTGACGGGTGTGCTCGTCGGAATTATTCCGGCGCTTCGCGCATCACGCACGAATTTGATTGAAGTGTTGAACATGTCGGGTAGAGCGGTAGCTACCGGCCGGCATCGATTCCGCAGCGTGCTGGTGATGGCGCAGGTTGCAGGCTCGCTGGTATTGCTGGTCACCGCTGGACTTTTTGCGCGCAGCTTGAGCAACGCCCGCAATTTGGATTTGGGATTTGATCCGAGCCACCTGGCAAATCTTTCTTTCGATCCGCGGGGAATTGGATATTCCGAGGAGCAAGGAAAGTTGTTCTCGAAGCAAATTGTGGAACGAGTGCGCTCGCTGCCGGGCGTTGAATCCGCAAGCGTCGCCAGCACCGTGCCGTTTGGCTATTACAGTGACATTGAAAATTTGCAAATTGACGGCTACGCGCCTGCAACCGGTGGGTCCAGTCCGTATGCCGCTATGAGCGCGGTTTCACCCGGTTACTTGCACACAATGAAGATTTCGTTGATTCGCGGGCGCGACATTCAAGATTCGGACATTGAGAAGTCGCAATCGGTAGCGGTGATCAATCAAAGGATGGCGGATTTATTCTGGCCGAATCAGGACCCGATCGATCGTGAATTCGCCCTAAAAAGTCATTCGGACAAGAAAATCCGCGTCGTCGGAGTGATCAAAAATATTCACTTTGCGGATTTTGATAGCCCTATTGAGGCGTTCTTCTACGCTGCGATGGCGCAGGACTATTCTCCTTTGCAAACGCTGCATGTGCGAACTTCCGGATCGCCAGATAGCATGATTCCGATTGTGGAGCAGGAAATTGATAAGGTAGCGCCGGGGCTGCCGATGTTTGACGTCGAGACAATGACGCAGGCGATGAACACGCTAAATGGATTGCTGCTCTTCCAAATCGGCGCAGGCATTGCAGCGGCGCTGGGAATCTTGGGGCTGGTGCTCGCTGTTGTCGGCGTGTACGGAATCGTGTCGTATGTCACCAGCCAGCGCACGCATGAAATCGGAATTCGTTTGGCGCTGGGCGCCGAACCTCGCCAGATTCTAAAGCTGGTGCTGCGGCAAGGGTTGGTGATTATCGGCGTAGGGCTAGCGATGGGACTTATTTCTGCTGTCGTTGCCGGCCGATTGGCGTCTAATTTTCTGGTGGGCGTTAACCCGACGGACCCATTGATATTCGGCGGCGTCTCCGTGTTCTTGGCGTGCATCGCGCTGCTTGCGTGTTACATACCGGCGCGTCGCGCGACGAAAGTGGATCCGATGGTTGCGCTGAGATACGAGTAGAAAAAATCCTCCGGCGAAGAGGAATCATGGGAACACTTTGGAAGGACGTACTTTATTCAGCGCGCGTACTTGCGAAGAAGCCGAGCTTCACGATTGTCGCGATACTCACTCTTACTCTGGGAATCGGCGCGAACATCGCAATTTTTTCGGTCGTGAACGCCGTGCTGCTGCGGCCGCTTCCGTTTGATCATCCTGACCGGCTGGTG
>DATBYL010000045.1:0-2588 GCA_036513735.1 Candidatus Acidiferrales bacterium | reverse complement strand
GACGAGACACGCGAGGGCGTAGCCGGTAAATTTACGTAGGGTGCGGCGCGATTTACCTTGCGCGATTTGCGAAAATTGAGGCATCGGGAATTTCCTCCGCGAAATGTGAAGCGCATGTTAAGAGCGGCGCAATTGTAACTGAGAGTTTGGGGAATGTCTGCGTTTTAACCGAACTGAACTAGGCCACCCTTGACAAAATATGGTGAAATCACTATATTGAGATTTGGAAATGCTTGAAACGATGTCTTTGAAGCCGGTGATTTGGATTGGTTCGAGCCGCAAAGACTTGCGCGCGTTTTCCGGTCCGGTTCAAGATCACATCGGCTATGCGTTGTACGTCGCACAGTGCGGCGGCAAGCATCGCGACGCGAAGATATTGAGCGGTTTTGGCGGGGCAGGTGTAGTAGAAGTCGTGAAGGATTTTCGCGGCGATACATTCCGCGCCGTATACACGTTGCGGTATGCGGGGGCTGTGTATGTGCTTCACGTTTTCCAGAAAAAATCGAAGACCGGGCGCGAGACGCCTCGTCGGGACATCGAACTGATTAAGCGACGGCTTCGCGAGGCCCAACAGATGGCAAGTGAAAGGAATCAATAAGTCATGAAAAAAAAGGGATATGAGATTGGCAGCCGAAATGTGTTCAAAGACATCGGTGTGCCGAATGCGGAAGAGCATTTCGTCAAAGCGCAGCTCGTTTTTAAAATCGACACGCTGATGAAGGAACGTAAGCTGAAGCAAGTCGACGCGGCGGATTTATTTGGTGTCCGCCAACCTGATGTTTCAAAAATGCTTCGTGGCGAGTTTCGGCAGTTTTCCGTGGAACGTCTTTTGCGCTTTCTCGTCGCGCTCAATCAAGATGTCGAAATTGTGGTAAGGCCGCACCGTGACGCGAAGAACGCTCCGGTCCTGCACGTGTCTTGACGCGCGATTATCGAATCACGGCATCCTCAAACGGCGCGGGCGGAAGAAGAATCTGCATCCCGAAGTAGCCGACGAAAAATGGCTGATGGTCTGATGACGGCACGATGCTGCGGCCGACCATCAATAATAGAATGAAGGGCGGATGAATTTTGTAGCGCGCGCCGAAGTCCCCGGTTTCCTGATTCAGGGATTTGCGGAATGATCCGCTGCTGAAGAACTCGGCATCGATTTCCCAATTTTTGCTGACGTCATGGCCGGCCAAGAGACCGGCGATCCATCCGTCGGGCCCCAAGTGGACAAAGTTGTAGCCGCCTTCCCAATTTAATTGAACATGCTTAAACTTTTTTGAAAATTCCATGGGCAGGAGCAAGCTGGCGCCGGGCGGGGCGAATCCACGCGCCACAGAATTATTTGGATTGTTAAAAGAGAATTGCGGGAACACGGAAATTTCCATGCCGGATTCTTCGTTCTCATAGAATCGCCACTTCACGCCGACCTGACTCTGCTCCATTCCGTATTTCGCGGGACTGGGAGAGTTGAACAGGCGCAGGTAGGCGCTTTCGTAGGTGAGCTGGATGCGTTTGCCGATTCCATAATTTATGTCCACGTCGGGAATGTGAGCGAGAGAATTCGCTGGATAAAGAAAAGGCATGTAGGCGATATTGATTTCCCAATTGTGGTTGCCGGGCGTGTCGGGATCGGTTGTGTAATAGGGAGGGCCGCCCTGAGCGCACGCGGCGCCGGCGAAAAAAGCGAACAATGGAAGTACGAGCAGGAATCTAAGGTACCGAAATTTACGTGAAAAATTCCGCACGAGAGGTCGATTGGCTCCGAAATTCAGAATTACGACGCGCCATAGTAGCACGAGCGCGAATTTATGATGAGACAGTTCAGCGCGTCCGTGACGGAAAGTAAATGGCTGACGACAATGCAATTTGCGTCCAGTGCTTCGCACGCGGCGCGGAATCCGCTATACTGCGAATACTCCACGCGGTATGTTTTAGCGGCGATGTCGCGTGGCAGGTTCAGTCAGGGGCGCGGTACCCAAGTGGCCTAAGGGAGAGGTCTGCAAAACCTCCATTCGTGGGTTCGAATCCCACCCGCGCCTCCAAAATTTCGTTGATTCTATTGGCTTTATTTTCCCTACTGTATTACTCGCGTCTGAAGTGTTCCACTTTCGTTGATTGAATCTCGCCTCTGTAATTCGGTATTTAACGTCTCCATCGCTCCAATTTGCGCCTCATTCGTGGTCTTGATATATGCGGCCTGTGTGGTAGCTACGTTGCTGTGCCTCAAAATCTTTTGAATAACTAAGTCCGGTACGCCTAGCGCGTGCAAGTTTGACGCCAGTCCGCGCCTGTACGCATGGAACCCGAAGAACTTTGTTTTCTTATCCAGTTCATACGGATGATCGCTTTCCTTGTGATCCGATTCCAGCTTGTGACACTTCACGCACTTTTCGATTGCTGGCTTAATCATGCGGAGTGCAAGGTTATCCAGATTAAGAGGCTTTGCGTTGCCGTTCTGGAATATCGGCATGTCCGGTGCAGCACGCACGCCTAGCGCCGTCCTGTGAGCTTCTAGGGCATCTGCCAGACGTTTAATCACTGGTACAGGAGCTTCGCTACTGGCGTTCTTAGTCGGATTCGTTTCGGCTTTCACGATA